>JBDUCC010000157.1:0-7476 GCA_040003675.1 bacterium
TTGGCGCGCTTCGCAGGCCGCGCTGGATTTGCTGCGAAGAAGACTGATTTAGTTTGCAAGAGACATGTACGTGCATTCATGGCTCTTCGCGCGAAAAGAAGAAAAATGTAAACCCTGTTTTTGAAAAACTTTGGGACTCAATTGGTGTTTTGGCACCCTATTGAAATTCGCCTGAAGCTGGCCCATCATAGCCATCGTTCTCGCCGAGGCTTTATCGTTATTAACGCAACCACGTTTTCAAACTTTGCAAGAATGCTTTCATCGAAGGTTAGCTAGTGCGATCAGCTCTGGTCATTCCCATCGCGTATCTTCTTGGCTCAATACCGTTTGGCTATCTGATCGTGCGTGCGTCGCAAGGGGCTGACATCAGGGAAACAGGTTCGGGTGGAACTGGTGCGACAAATGTTTCGCGGCGCGCTGGGAAAGGCGCGGGTGTGTTGACGCTGGTGCTTGATGCGTTTAAGGGAGCTGCGGCTGTTGTGTTTGCCAAGATCGTTTTAGGATTACCAATTTTCGTGGTCGTTGTCAGCGGATCGTTACATCAAGGCGTGAACAATAGCGCCAGTTTACAAAACCCGTATTGGTGGGTGGCTGCGGCAGTGGTTGCCGTAATCGTGGGACATATCTTTCCAGTGTGGCTTAAGTTTCGTGGGGGAAAGGGAGTGGCGACCGGCGTTGGCGTGTTTCTTGTGCTCGCCCCGCTGGCTGTCGCGTTTGCGGGCGTGATCTTTCTCGTGATTGTTTTGTTAACTCGATACGTTTCTCTTGGCTCGATCGTTGCTGCTGCGACAATCCCATTGTTTGTTCTAATTCGGAATTACATTACGCCGCATGCTGATTTTGCTCCGTTGCTGTCTGCGGCTGTGGCCGGAGCAGCGTTAATCATATTAGCGCACCGCGGAAACATAGAAAGGCTTATTAAACGAAGTGAATCTAAGTTTAGATAACCGGCCGAATCACTGTTCGCGCTTTGCGCTCATTGCGGGCGAGACGCCCGCGCTCCCAGGAATACGATGCGCGTAGCCGTGATTGGGGCAGGTAACTGGGGAACGGGACTCGCCATTATGGCGGCGCGGGCTGGTCATACAGTCTCTCTCTGGTCGCGCAACCCGACAGTTGTTCATTCAATCAATAGTGAGCACATAAATCCGATTTACCTAAAGCGTCTACGCATTCCGGAGACTGTTAGCGCTTCAGAAAACATCGGCGACACTTTGATTGGTGCGCAACTAATAATCATGGCCGCACCTTCGCATGCGACACGCCAGATTCTTGAGAGCATGTCTACGCTAGTGGAACCGGGTTCGATCATTGTCAATGCTACCAAAGGTATTGAGATCGAAACCGGCAAGCGCATCTCGCAAGTAGTGGCTGACGTTATGAATGAAACCTTAGCAAACCGTTTCGTATGTTTGTCTGGTCCATCGTTCGCCACCGAAGTCGTTGAGAAGCATCCAACTGCCATAGTTGCCGCCAGCCAGGATTCAGAAACAGCGCGCGTGGTCCAGGCTGAGTTGAGTTTTGAGAATCTTCGTATCTACACCAACGACGATCTGGTCGGTACTGAACTGGGCGGCTCACTAAAGAACGTTATGGCGATTGCGGCTGGGATGGTCTCGGGACTGGGTTTTGGTTCAAACAGCGTGGCCGCACTGATCACGCGTGGCCTGGCGGAAATGACGCGGTTGGCATTGCGCGAAGGCGCAAAACTTGAAACTATGATGGGCCTGGCTGGGCTTGGCGATTTGGTGCTGACCTGCACAGGCAGCCTTTCGCGCAATCGCTTCGTCGGGGAAGAATTGGGAAAAGGTCGCGACCTCAAAGAAATCAGTGCAGGATTGCACGAGGTTGCCGAAGGCATAAATACAACGCGTGCTGTAAAGCAACTTGCAGCCCGGCTCGGCGTCGAGATGCCGATTGCCAACGAAGTTCACGCGGTGTTGTATGAAGGTAAGCCAGTAAACGCCGCGGTTACCGAACTGATGCAGCGGCCGTTAAGGGTTGAGGCCAATTGGTAAGGAGTTTGACAAACTTCCGTTTGTCATCAGAGTAAAGCGATAACCTGAATTTTGTCGGACGATGTATGCCAACTGCTATCGAAGAAAAAGTCCTGGCGACGAACCGCGCTGCATACCATAACTACCATATCCTTGATAAATACGAGGCCGGGATTGCGCTCACTGGCACGGAAGTGAAAAGCGTGCTTGGTGGCCGGGTGCAACTGAAAGAAGGTTATGTAGCGATACGCGAGGGCGAAGCCTGGTTGTTTAATGCCCACATTTCGCCTTATGCTCAGGGCAACCGCGAAAACCATGAACCGCTGCGCACGCGGAAGTTGTTGTTGCACCGGCGCGAGATCGAGCGCCTGGACGAGGCAATTGCCAAAGAAGGGATGACGTTGGTGGCGACGCGTATTTATCTTAAGAACCGTCGCATAAAAATTGAAGTAGCGATCGCGCGCGGCAAGAAGATGTATGACAAACGTGAAACTGAATTGCGCCGGACGGTGGAAAGAGAAACGCGAGCGCAGTTGAAAGAACGCAATAGATAAACTCTAAGTAGGTTTAGTAGGAGCAGAAACAATAATATGCAAATAGAGGTTGCAACTGGAAATCTTCAGGAAGCTGATGTGCAAGCGTTGGCTGTCGCTGTCTTTAAGGATGAAAAAGCAGCTGACGGTTTCCTGAAGGAACTCGATGGGCCATGTGGCGGCATAATTAAGTCGGTGTTCGATAGCGAAGAGTTAACAGGAAAAGAAGGCGAAACCGCTTTCATCCATCTTTCGGAGAATAATAAAAGCAAAGCGCGGCGACTGCTGTTGATTGGCGTCGGCGAGCGAAGCGAATACAACCGCGCTTCTGTGTCCGAAATGGCGGGAACGGCAGTACGCACGCTGCGCGGGAAAAACATCAAGTCAATTGCTGTGGTACCGCGCTTGGATGGAGAACATGAAGATACAGCCGCGGCCGTTGCCGAGGGAGCGGTAATGGCAGTGTTCGATCTGGATAAGTACCGCACAGTCGACAAAGAAGAGAAACAGATTGAACGACTGGCTGTTTTCATCGACGGCGCTGATGCGAAAGCGCTAGACAGGGGCATCAAGCGCGGACAAATCATTGGCGAATCCGTCAACTTTACCCGCGACATGGCCAATGAGCCGGGAGCATATCTGACACCAACGATCATGGCCGATCGCGCGCGCGACGTGGCAAACGAATGCGGATTGAGCATCGATGTGCTTGATGAAGCGCGCATGGAGCAGGAGGGCATGGGCTCGCTGCTTAGTGTCTCGCGTGGCTCAGAGGAGCCGGCGAAATTGATCATTCTGAAGTACACGCCGGCGGATGATGCAGAGTCAAACGGCTTGCTATCTTTTGTCGGGAAGGGAATAACCTTCGACTCCGGTGGTATCTCGCTGAAGCCAGGCGAAAACATGGAGTTGATGAAGTATGACATGACGGGTGGCGCGACCGTCATAGGCGCGATGCGAGCAATTGGAAAATTGAAGCCGTCGATTCCTGTTTTAGGTGTAATTCCGTGCTCGGAAAATTTACCGTCCGGTAAGGCCACCAAACCCGGCGATGTTGTGCGCGCCATGACTGGCAAGACCATTGAAGTAATTAACACTGACGCCGAAGGAAGATTGATTCTGGCCGATGCCATAGCCTATGCAAAGAAACTTGGCGCGACGAGAATAGTTGATATGGCAACTTTAACGGGTGCGGTCTCGATCGCACTCGGCGACGTCAACGCCGCCATCCTCGGTACTGATCAGGAACTGATCGACGAAGTCATTTCGGCCGGAAAGGAAGTAGGAGAAAAGTTTTGGCAGTTGCCGCTCGATAAAGAATATTCCAAGCAAATTAAATCCGATATCGCTGATATTAAGAACGTGGGCGGACGGAAGGCGGGTACGATCACGGCGGCTGCTTTTCTAAAGGAGTTTGCTGATGGCGTCGCCTGGGCACACCTTGATATCGCCGGCACCGCCTGGGGCGACGAGGCAAAGCCCTTCAGATCCAAAGGACCCACGGGCATCGCAGTCCGAACCCTGATCAAAATCGTTGAGCGCGAGTCTTCGGCTTCGGCCAGGAACTGAGTTGTTTATGTACTCAACGGTAGACACACCCAGTCTCCATTAATCGACAGTTTCACCAAGCTGTTCCTACCGAGTATTAGGACTTGCTTGGGTTCTTTCATCTTTTTACTCTGGCACCAGATTTGATTAGGAGAGTGGCAAATGCCAAAGGGGCGCAAGCCACTCACACTAAAAAACGTCCTCGCCCCCCTCGATGGCCGCTCGAGGAATTAAGAGCCGCCCCCTTTGGCTCCTCACTCACCGGCACAATTTCCCGCCAATCCATTAGCATTACATCGGTCAGGATGGTGTTATAATTTCCACGCGTAACGAACTGTTTCAGCAGGCATTGCCCGAACTACCGTGACCGATTACTACAAAATTTTAGGTATCAAGCGAACCGCGTCAACGTTGGAAGTGAAGTCGGCATATCGCAAACTAGCGCGACTTCGACATCCGGATTTGAATGCGGGCTCGGAAACAGCGGCACGCGACTTTGCGCTCTTATCTCTGGCTTACCGGATACTCATGGATCCGCAGGAGCGGGCCTATTACGATGAGAAATTGACCGCGCAGCGTGAGCGTGGCTATTCGATTCTCCATTCAAACAATCCACATGCCCAGCGCGCCCGGAACCTGAGCGTGCAGGCGCGTTGGGATCGCGTCGTGGATGAAGTTCTGGAGCGGGATCGCCGCGAAACCCGGGAACGACAGCGCGCGGTATTCACGACTGTGTCTTTATTCCTCTCCACCTTTTTTGTCGCGATGACTCGCCCGCATTTGTGGGAAATCTTTGGTTACCCAGGCCGTGCCATCGTACTTACGCTGTTTGTGATTGGAGTGTGGCATCTGGTCACGCGTCTGCGGGAGTACTTTGATCATTACACCTACAGCCCCAGTGCCATTCGCGGTTCTCTCATGCAAGATGGCGAAAAACCTGAGCAGCCATTCACGCGATTTTCGGCTTTCACGTTTTTGCTGGTAGGCTATGGAGTCAGTATTGCATTTGGTCTACTTATCGGTTGGCATGCGCAGGATTTCTTAAGTGACTTTACGATGCTACTTCGCCATAAAGTCGAAGTGGTCCAATCGACCATGCACTTTCTTCCGTCAACGGCGCTGTTGATTCCGGACCTGGTTATTTATCCTCCCATCGCAGTTTTGATAGTGGATTCAATGCAGGCTGTTACAGCGCGCATTGATTGAGACTTCGACACGCAGGGTTAGAATTGGCTGCGTCGTATCAAATGACACCATCGTCCGAAAACTTGCGGCACCGAGGTTTGCTGCTGATTCTTTGTGTTGTCGTATTTGCAATTCTGCCTACGGCCATGGGAACCGGCGTTGCCAAATCTTTCGCAGTACAGGCGAATCAGGGTTCGCTCACTCCGCTTCAAGTTGAGATCGAAAAGCACACCAGACGCCTGAGTTCGGTGGAAACCGAGGAACGCCGGGACGCGGTTACGCGGCTCGGCTCAATGCATCATCCTGCAGCATCGCGCGCGGCGCTCTACGCGCTGCATGATTCCGTAGGCATCGTCCGGGCCACAGCGGCTGCCGCGATACATTCATTGCCGCCAGGCGAACGCGCGGAGTATTTGATTCCCCTGCTGGCTGATAAAGATGAATTCGTGCGCCGCGAAGTGGCTTTCGCCCTCGGCACAACTCACAACCAAAATGCCGTGGCACCACTTGTCGAGCGACTCAACTCGGACAAAAAAGATTCTGTGCGGGGTGCGGCTGCGGTCGCGCTGGGCGAGTTGAAAGACGCGTCGGCTACTCTTGGCCTGGCGCAGGTTCTTTCACCCGGTTTCGCCGGCACGGCCTCTGGTTCGAACAAGAAAGCCAAAAAAGAGAAGGACTTGTTTTTGTTGCGCGCCGTGGCACGTTCGCTGGGCCAGATTGGCAGTAGTGTAGGCTTACCTGCGCTTGTTGCAGCGTTGCTGGACGAGAAAACCTCGGACGATGTGCGCAGGGAATCCGCGGATGCTCTGGGTCTGATCGGTGATGCGGCTGCAATTCCGCCTTTGCGCAGTGTCCTCAATGCCCGCGATCCATATCTTGGGGAAGCGGCGCAGGAGGCAATTCGAAAGATTGAACGACATTTGAAACCGGTCAGCGGCAATTAGATCGAAGGCATCGCAAGCAAAAGCGCCGGCACTCTTGCGAGTGACCGGCGCCTTCTTACTTCAGCAAACTAATAATCAGCTTTCAGTCTTTTCGCTGCGGCTTTGCCCTTTCTTTGCGGCTTTGGTGGCCTGCGGTATGGGCAGGCCTACTCCGCCTGACAGCGATTCCAAAACTTCTGGTTCTTCCTTTGGCACCGGCAGATCGTGTATCAGCGCGCCGCCGGACCGTTTTGAGAAGATCAGTTTATGTGTGTACTCGTCGAGATCGATATGGACGAGGTCGCCGAGTGTTATCTGTCCGGTCGCTACCAGGTTCGAAAGCGGATAAACCAGAAACCGCTCCACGGATCTTTTCAGGTGACGGGCGCCGTACTTAAAGTCCAAACCTTCCTTTAAGAGCGTATCTTTGGCAGTTTCGGTACATTGAAATACAAACTTGGTTCCGGCAGACTGCATAATTCGCTCTTGCACGTTCTGCAACTCGAGATCGAGAATTTGCCGCAGATGGTGTTCCTTCAATGAACGGAACACAACGACCTTATCGATCCGATTCATGAACTCGGGCGAAAACTTTCGCCGGGCCGCTTCCACCGCGGTGCGATATATTTTCTGATCAACTTCAGTGTCGTTAGGATTCTTCGCACCCTTGCCCGGGGCAAACCCAATTCCACCGGAAATCAACTCGGACATTTCTCTGGCGCCGAGATTAGACGTCAAGACAATCATGCAACGCGAGAAATCAACGCGCCGGTTGTCACCCAACGTCAGGGTCGCCTTGTCGAGAATACCCAGCAACAGTTGCCACAAACTGTCGGAAGCTTTTTCGATTTCGTCAAACAGGATAAGCGAAAGCTTCAACTCGTCCGTGTGCATACGGTCGAGGTTTTCCTGCGTTAACATTGGCGAAGTCTCGCGATGGCCCAGGTATCCGGGCGGCGAGCCGATTAGCTTTGCGATTTCATGCGAATGCTGAAATTCAGCGCAGTCGATTTTGACAATCGCGTTTGAATCGCCAAACAAAACTTCGGCCGCGGCTTCGATGACGCGCGTTTTTCCAGAGCCCGTTGGCCCCAGAAAGAGCATTGTGCCAATCGGCCGATTCGGCGGATTCATGCCGGCGAGAAATATCTGGTAAAGGCCGCTCATGCGGCGAACGGCGCGCTCCTGGCCCACGATGCGAGCGGAAAGCTGCTCTTCGAACTCCTGGGCGCGCGGACTTTTCTGATCAGGATCCAGGAAGACTGTGCCCATAGTGTCGTTTAGTTTGTT
>JBDUCC010000158.1:0-7465 GCA_040003675.1 bacterium
AATGTCTTCCATCGTTATCGGCACCGCCGGCCATATAGACCATGGCAAAAGCGCACTCGTCCAGGCCTTAACTGGGAAGAATCCCGATCGCCTTCCTGAAGAAAAACGTCGCGGCATTACAATCGATTTGGGATTTGCAGACCTTGAACTTGGCGACGTTCGCATCGGCTTTGTTGACGTTCCCGGACATGAGCGGTTTGTAAAAAACATGCTTGCCGGCGTTCACGGCATCGACGCGGTCGCCCTCGTAATTGCTGCGGACGAAGGCGTCATGCCACAGACACGAGAGCATTTCGATATCTGCCGGCTGCTCGGGGTGAACCACGGGCTGATCATAATCACTAAGACGGACCTGGTTGAGGAAGAAATGCTCTCCCTGGTGCGCGAAGAGGTTAAAGAGTTGGTGGCCGGTTCATTTTTGGAAGAAGCGCCGGTGATTTCAGTAAGTGCGAAGACCGGCAATGGCCTCGACGATTTGCGGGCGGCATTGCGACAGGTCGCCGACGAGGTTCCCAACCGCTCAACGGATTTTGTGACTCGCCTGCCCGTAGATCGCGCGTTCACGATGAAAGGCTTCGGCGCTGTCGTCACCGGAACTCTCGTTTCGGGTGAAATCACTGATGGTGACGAGCTTGAGTTGTTGCCGGCGGGAATACGTGTGCGCGCGCGTGGCGTGCAGGTTCACGGTGTAGCGGTGCGAATGGCTGCGGCGGGCCAGCGCACCGCTGTGAATCTCGCGGGTGTTGAACTGCGCGCCATTGAGCGGGGCATGGTGCTAGGCGAGGTGGGTCGTTTAGCAACTACGCAAATTCTTGACGTTCACCTTGATGTTCTTGCCAGCGCGCCTCGTGGTGTACGAACGCGCGCGCGCGTGCGGGTGCATATCGGATCGGCAGAAGTTCTAGGTCGCGTGCGCGTTCTTAATCCTTCTGGCGAGATCGCTCCGGGTAAAGCAGATTTCGCACAATTCACATTGGAAAAGCCGATCGTGGCGTTGCACAATGAGCGCTTTATCGTCCGCTCCTACTCACCCGCAATTACGATCGCAGGCGGTGTGGTGCTTGATCCGCTGGCGATAAAACATCGAGGCAGGGAATTGTCCATAGTCAGCGATCGCCTGAGTGAACTGCTGCGACCCGAGCGAGTCAGGAAACTGACATCTTTTGTTTTAGCGGCAGGGGAGCAGGGAATTACACTCGAACAACTAGTGGCCCGAACCGGACTTAAGGAAGGTGCGTTGGCAACAGCGGCAAACGAAGCGCAACTAGCTGGCACTATCACAGATGCAGGCGGAGTGTTTATCGGGGCCGAAGATTTCAAACAACTCGCTGAAACAGTGGTTGAAGCAATTCGCTCCTATCACCAACGCGAGCCACTATCGCGCGGACTTGCTCGCGAAGTCTTGCGCGAACGCTTTTCTAATCATGCCGCGCCGGAAGTATTTCGCGCCGTAATGCATCATCTGGAGGACCAGGGAACGCTCGTTACAGAAAAGGATTTGGTTCGTCTCCGCGAACACAAAGCGGACCTATCGCTAGCCGACTCAACGCTTCGCGATAAAATTGCAGCGATCTTTGAGACCGCGCAACTTGAACCACCCACGCTAGACCAGGCTCTAGCAAGCTTGGGGGCGGCGTCCGCGCAGCGAGCTCATGCCCGGAAGATTCTCCAAATGTTGGTTGATAATGGGACTCTAATTCGTGCGCAAGCGGACATGTTTTTGCACGTTACTGCGATAAATAGCTTGCGCCAATTGCTTCAGGACTTCGCTTCACAACACGAGCCAGACCGGCTCATCAACGTCGCACAATTTAAGGAGTTGGCTGGTGTTTCGCGGAAATACGCTATTCCGCTGCTGGAATACCTTGACCAGGAGCGAGTCACGCGCCGTGCTGGTGATAAACGAATCATTCTCAAGTAGCCATGTTCGACCTACGGCATTGAAAAACTTGCGTTCCTTGATGGCTGGCGTTAACATGCTGGCCACATAGGCTAAGCGGCTTTTTCCTAACCTTCATAGCAACTCATTGGCCGGAGGGAAACTGAAATGAAAGAGATGTTACTCGCGATTGTGGGCTTGCTTGCTGCTGGGGGTGCGATCTATTACTTCTACCGGTTCGTGACCTTCACGGACGCCGAGGGCGGACACTCGTTAGGCTGGATGGCTCTGGGCCTTGGAGCCGTTGCTTTCATCTGTGGGTTGCTCTACTTCCTGGGCCATGTAAACAAGGAAGAGGAGATTCATATCACGCAGTAGCCACCGGTGGTTCGTTCAGTTCGCCGCAGGGCGTCTGTTTGCTCGACAACGCTGTCGCCATTAGTCGTTTCAAAAACCGAAACTTTTACGCCGTTTGTGCACAGTTAGCGGCTTCGGACGTGCGCAAACGGCGCTTGGTTTGTCGACCAGTGCAAACACGTAGAGGAGAAGGCGAATGTATATCCTTTTGGTAACGCTGCTCGGGCAAGTCGCAAACACTTTCCACCAGCCGAGCTATTTCGTTCCCGTGATGGTCACGATGTTTCTGCTGGGAGCGGTGGCCTGGTTAGTTGCGGTGGTGCTCGGCTTTGCGCGCGCGCGCGCGTTTGGTCCATCGGCCAGGTGGTTTACTTTTGCTGCCATTTGTTTGCTGTTGTTTCATATTCAATTCCTGGCGCTTGGCTTTGGAGTATTAACCAACGACACAAACTTTGTGTTTACTATACTGACGTTCTTCAATTTTTTCGTGATACTTGGCGCCGTATGCGCGATCATCGGGTTTATCAGACTGACCAGTCCGCGCTGAGAACGCTCGATTCTATTCGCTTGTTGTGAAAAAGTTTTTGCCATTCGCCGCGCTCACATTTGCTGTGGGTGCGGCGTTTTTCTTACTTGCCAACGACCCGCCGGCTGCCCGCGATCTATCTAATCGCTTTGTGCAAACGCGAGGCAGCCGATTTCTAATCGCCGGTCGACCGTTTCGTTTTGTAGGTGCAAACGTCGCTGTTATGTATCGCGATGAGGATCGCGCGCGCATGCCGGAAACACTGCGACAGGCGGCGCAGGCAGGAATGACTGTGGTGCGTGTTTGGGCATCCGGCGAAGGTGGTCCAAAGGACGTTGGACCCATTGCCGATCAGGCAGACTGGCCGCGCACCCATCCCTTTCGCTGGGCGCCAGGCAGTTGGAACGAAGAAGCATTTGTCCACCTCGACAATACCATCGCGCAAGCCGCGCAAAACAAGTTGCATCTGCAACTGTGTCTCGCAAACTGGTGGCGCGACACCGGAGGCGTAACTCAGTATTTGCGCTGGGCCGGCATTAATGATGCCGCGGATTCCGGATACTCTTTTGGCATTAATCCGGAACGGGCGATGCTGTTCTACACAAACGAGAAAACGCGCCAGCTTTATCGCGAGCACCTGGAAAAAATCGTGACGCGGCGCAACAGCGTAACCGGTATTCTCTATCGCGATGACCCGACGATTCTTGGTTGGGAGTTGATGAATGAAGCCCAGGCTGTAACCAGTCGTTGGGCAGAGCGGCGCGCGTGGATGGCCGAGATGAGCACCTACCTGAAGTCGCTCGATCCGAATCATGCGATTACACCCGGCGACTGGGGCTATCGCACTGCTGCTGAGAGACGCGAGTGGCTGGCGGATCATCGCCTTCCAAACATTGGCTACTGCGACGTACATAACTATCCGAAAGACGATAGCGACAGCTTTGTTGATTCGCCGGCCGCATTGCGCCAGTTTGTCGAGAACCGTGCAGCGGCGGCTTTCTCAATCAACAAGCCACTCGTCTTCGGTGAATTTGGCATCGGGCCGCAAGGTTATAACGGAGTCTCACAAACGGAATGGTTTAAGGCATTCTTTGAGAGCAATGTTCGAGCCGGAGCTGCCGGGGCGATGTTCTGGATCTTCACGCCGGACCCGGGGCGTGGCTACGGAATCACTTATACAACCTCGCGGGATGCGGGTGTGCTTGCCGAGGTTAGCCATGCGGTGCAGATGTTTGCCGCCCTTAACTCCGCTGGCCCACCGGAGGCACTAACCGACACATCACGTCACTTAGTGCCACGCCAGTTTGCCTGGTCGCGTCCCACGGGCGACAGCGCTACTCTGCCGCAAATGGTGGTGCGCGATGATCGTTCGCTTTTGTACCAGTTCAAACCTCAGATGGCATCAGCAGAGCAGTTTGAAAAGATCGGCAGTGGGCCAGGTTACATCTGGGGCTTTGGCGTGGGCCACCTCGATTACATTGTGCCGGCACGCGCCGATAGACGGCGAGTGAGCCAATTGATTGTGCGAGCCCATATTCAACCGGTGCTGCCGATTGATGCAAAGCCTGAACAAATTAAGACTCGAGTCACGCTGTTCGTTAACGGCATGGACTGCGGGTCACGGCTAATCCCGGGCGAACCCCGGAACGCTCCTTTGATCCAGGAGTGGCGAGTCGACAAATTGTTAGTGCGTTTGCGGGCCATGCGTGGACTGCCGATCACCATTCGCTTTGCTGTCACGACGGATGCTGACTGGCCGTATGGCGTAAACATTTCAAACTGGCCTGAGGGTTATGAGTCGCACGATGCCAAGCCGGTGGAAGTGGAAATCCGAAGGCAGTGAGCAGTAAGCAGAAGACGGAAGACTAAGGCCAAAGCTCAAAGGGCTAATTCCTTATCACATGCGTGCCATTCGACAAGAGTTTAATGTTGCTGGCGAGTGGCGGCATGCGGCCAGCTGTTTGGATCACTGCTTCCTGAGAGGTTTTGTCCAGTTCGTAGACTGAAGCCGAGACAGTCGTTCCGAGCTTCGCTTGAAATGCTGGAGTTCCGGAGTGTGAAAGAGCATTTAGCACCATCTCGTTGCTGAAATAGCGACGGCCCCGCGCATCGATTACATAATCCCCTTGCTTTAATTGCTTCAGTACCTTCGGATCCGACAGCGATACGCAAATCAGATCGGCGCGATTCGCCCTTTGCGCATAAAACGCGGCCACTCCTGGGACTTCGCTGGCAACCTGCGCATTCGGTTTAGCGCGCTTCGCTATCTCAAAGATTACGTCGCGAATGCTGGCGTCGTAGAACTCGTCGTGCGGAAAATAGTAACCCTCGCGCGCTATGCCGCCGCCAAGGGCATTTGTGAAGAGCCTGAAGTGTGGGGCAACCGAGCCAGACGCTTGCACTGATCCAATGATGACTATGGCTGCGAGCGCCGTTCGCAGATAGTTGTTGGACCGAGGCGCTGCTAACCAACCTGAAACTCTCTCAGAAATCCAACCGCCTAAGAATTGAATACCGAGCGCCGCAGTTATCAAAACCGCGGGAAGCGCGACCGTGAAATAGCGCGTGAATTTTCCTCCGGTAAAACTGAACGTCATCATCCAAAGAAACAGCCAGAGCAGCATGAAATAACGCCCGTCGCCGAGCTTGCGACGGAAAAGCAAAGGCAATCCGATCAAAAAACCCGCCACCGTCAGGAGCGGCAACTTGACCAGCACATAAAGGTGGTAGAAATACCAGGGTATGCCTCGCAACCAATCTGTCATGCGGTGGGAATAGAGTTGGCCCATGAACTCATAACCGTCATGACCGATCAACTTTTGTCCCGCGAACAGTCCCATTTGGCGCCACGTCGCCGGCAGGAGGATGGTTGGGTTAAGCAGCAGGAAAGTGATACCCATGATCGAGAAGAAGGCAAGCATCCGTTTCTTACCCAGCCGCCAGCGTGTTTCGGGAATTGACTGGAACAGCCAGTAGTAAGCAACAGTGATCGTGATCATTTGCGGCAAATATTTTGAAGCCATCATCGCGCCAAAAGCCGCGGCTGTTGCCCAGTAATACTTAATGGCTTTCACATTGGGTTTGCTTTCCGCCATGCGCTGGCCGCGCAGCCAGAAAACATTGGCCAGCAGAAAGAAGAACAATAGGAACGTATCTTCTTTCGCTATCCGATTAAATCCGATGGCGCTGGGATCAAAGGTCCATAGGGCGGCGGCGATCAAACCGACTTCTGCCCCGAACAACTCAGCGGCCAGCAGGTAGATGAGAATTGCAGTTAAGGCGCCGAACAACACGCTGGGAAAACGCAGCGCCGTCTCGGGCGCGATTGGGTTATGCGCGCCGACGGAGATACTGTTCCACTTGTCTGCGAAAACGACCGTCGCCGTTTGCAGTGCCTTCATCAAGAGAGGGTGTTCACCGTTTGCCGCAGTCAGACCGTGCTGGCGATAGTCCTTGACGGCTTCCCATTTGTTCAGTTCATCTTCACTCAGCCCTTCTGCACTGAGGTGTGTGAACCGAAAACCCAAGCCAGCGACCACAAGCAACGCCAGCGCAATAACCAGCAGTCGCGCATTGCCGGAAACGACACCGCGTTTCGCGAATAAGTCGGGTCTCAACCCGGCGGTGATAGCAGCTTCGGCTTTGGCGGCCAACTGGTGTTCCTTTGACTTCGTAAATTGTGATTGATCGGCGCTTTGTCAGCGATTGGGCGGCCAACAAAAGCCGCAAGGGTAACGCGATTCGAAGCCCTAAGCAACCTGAGTTCCCAGGGCTTTCACTCCGGATTATTCAAGCTTGCAATTTCATCGAAAATCATACAAGATTCGCGGCGTTCATAAGGCAATCGCCGCGGCAGCAGTCTTACCAATCCCGGCCGCCGGTAATCATTCGCAGCCGTTTTCCAAGAGACTTCAGCGCACAGTCACACGCTTACTCTTTTAACTTCAGAGAGGAAATAAGATGGCAGAAATTCAGGAGAACATTCAGACTCCCCCGCCCGTCCCCACGGAGACAGGAACTGATGCACCCGCTTTTCGCATCGATCAAAAACTTCATCAGATTCTCTATAAGCAAGAAAGTCGGCCAAAGCTCGAGCCGATTCCGGAAAATGTTTTGCCCGAGCCGGTCTATCCGCAAAAGCCGAATCCGGTGGAGATGACCGAGCGACAGTATCAAAAGTTGAACGCAATCCGCACCTGGAAGACGTGGGGATCGCCTTACTTCAAATCGCGCTGGCACAGCGGCGAGTTGCGGCCCATCATCCCGTATCTGTTTACCGAGTGGAAGTGCAATCTTGATTGCCACTATTGCTGGTCGTACAACAACGCCGTCAAGGGCATGACCGAAGACGTTGCCAAGCGCTCGATCGACTGGCTGCACTCAATTGGCTCGCGCGTGTTGGCTCTAATGGGTGGCGAACCGCTGTTGCGTCCAAAGTTCATTCACAAAATCGTGGACTACAGCGCCAAGAAAGACATCTTCGTTTACCTGCCGACAAACGGAAGGCTGATGAAGCCCGACGTGATCGATCGGCTCGGTGATGCCGGCATTGCCACCGTCAACCTGGCAGTAGATTCCGTCAAGGAAAGAAAATCATTGCCCAAGGCGTTTGAGCCAATTCGTCCTTACTTTGATTATCTAGTCAAGCGGCAGCGTTACTATGGCTACACCGTGATGTTCAATATCAACATCTGCCATAACAA
>JBDUCC010000159.1:0-7461 GCA_040003675.1 bacterium
AAAATGAGACTGTAATCATCGCCATCAACCGTGCCGACAAAGAAAAAAAAGTAGACATACCGGCGGGATCCATCGGATTGAGGGATGGAGGTGAGCTCTCGTCTCTGATAGGAGCTGTGGCGAGTAGTCGTGTTGAAAATCGACGGGCGACCATAAGCGTGCCGTCGAAAACTGTCACGGCTTACATTGTTCGCTAAGCGCCAACGGTGCGAAATGCCAAAGCCTGGGGGCAGTCGCGCCTTTGGAGCTTTCGAATAGATTGCTCTCGCGAGAAAGCCGACGACAAAACCCGAAAAATGAACTTCCCCAGATCCAGCGGCATTCTGCTTCATCCCACTTCGTTGCCTGGCCCATTCGGCGTGGGAGACCTCGGACCGGAAGCGTATGCGTTTGCTGATTTCCTGCGCGACAGCGGTCAAAGTCTTTGGCAAGTCTTGCCGCTCGGTCCAACGGGCTACGGCGATTCCCCTTATGCCTGCTACTCCACGTTCGCAGGTAACACGTTGCTCATCAGCCCCGAGCAATTGCTAATCGAAGGACTACTCTCGCGGTCTGACCTGCCCGTTGAGAGCTCGAGAGTGAGCGAGCGTGTGGACTTTGCCCATGCCCACGCGCTCAAAAACGAGCTGCTGCGAAAGGCGTATCAGCGTTACAAGCGGACCACGGACACGATTCTGCGCAGCGCCTTTGAAACGTTCGCACAGCAATATTCCGACTGGCTAGAAGACTATGCTGTGTTTCGCGCGCTCAAAGATGCCCACGGTGGAATTGCCTGGAACAACTGGGAGCCGGCCCTGGTTCGTCGCACGCCGGCGGCGCTGGCCCGCGCGCGCGAACAACTGCGAGACGAAGTCGAAGCGCAGATGTTTTATCAGTTTCTCTTTTTCCGTCAGTGGTTTGCGCTCAAAGCTTACTGCAACGCGCGCGGCATCCAGTTGGTTGGAGACTTGCCGATTTTCGTGGCCCACGACTCAGCCGATGTCTGGTCAAATCCCGATGAATTTAAGTTAGACAAAACCGGCACTCCGATTGTAGTAGCCGGCGTTCCTCCCGACTACTTCAGCACGACGGGGCAGCTTTGGGGCAATCCCTTGTACCACTGGGATCGCATGCTCAAGGAAGGGTTCAGGTGGTGGATTAAACGAGTGCGGGCCACGCTGGACGTCGTTGATATCGTGCGCGTCGATCACTTTCGCGGCTTCGCGGCATGTTGGGAAATTCCTGGCGGTGACAAGACAGCGGAGCGGGGGCAGTGGGTCGAGGCGCCGGGACGAGAACTGTTCACCGCGATCCGAAAAGCGCTTGGCGAGATGCCCATTATCGCCGAAGACCTCGGCGTGATTACGCCCGACGTGGTCGCCCTGCGCGACGACTTCGGGTTCCCCGGCATGCGAATTTTGCAGTTTGGTTTTGGCAGCGACACGAAGAACATCGATCTGCCGCACAACTACGCTCCGAACGTTGTCGCCTACACAGGCACTCATGACAACGATACGACGGTCGGCTGGTTTGGCAGCGTCGCTGGCGAAGGCTCGACGAGAACGGCGAAACAGATCAAGCGCGAGCGAACCTTTTGCCTGCACTATCTGAATACCGACGGCAAAGATATTCATTGGGATTTCGTCCGCGCCGTGTGGGCGTCAGTCGCTAATACAGCGATTGTTCCCCTGCAGGATCTGCTGGGGCTCGGAACCGAGGCGCGCATGAATCTGCCCAACAGCACGCAGGGGAATTGGGACTGGCGCTACCAAGCCGGCGCTTTGACGGACGAAATCGGCAAACGATTGCAGGAGTTGACCGAGTTATATGGTCGAGCGAAGGACGTCTCCAGCGCCGCCGCTGCAACGCAGTCCGTTGAATCCATTTAGAAAGTGGACTTGTCCGCCCAGGCGCACAAGTGCCCTTTCTAACGGGTAGAGAATGACGATGATGAAGAGAGGATTGCCGGTGATATTACGAGAGATGCGATTCCCACAAACTAAAAGCCCGGGCTTGCTTCTCGCTATCTTGATCTTGGCGAGCATTTGCGGCACGGCGCAAACAAGCGTACCCCAAATCCTAAAAGTTGAGCCGGCAAGCTGGTGGGCTGGGAGTTCAGTTAGTCCCCTAAGACTGCTGATTCGGGGAAGTAATCTCAAGGGCGCGCGCGTGCAAGGTGTCGGTCGTGGCTTCACAATCGTGGGCGCGCCGAAAACCAACGAGCGCGGCACGTATTTGTTTGTCGATGTAGCTATCGACCCCCGGGCCCACCCTGGAGCGCGTCAGCTAAAAATCACAACCGCAAAGCAGATCGTTGCCGATCGTTATCTCAAAAACCGCGAAAGGAAAAATGGCCGATTCAAATAAAAGCGCGGCAGGAGAGCGCGCAGGTGCCGGCTTCGTCTTCGCCGCCGATCTCGGTGGCACGCACCTTCGCGCCGCGACAGTAGATCAATCCGGACGAATTCATTTTCGCCTTAAGCACAATACGCCGCGGGCTGAAACCGCTGATGAGATTGTGCGTGCGTTGGTTCTGGCGGTGCGCGAGTGCGAGAAACAAAATACCGAATCGGCAGGGGACGTGGGCAACACTATCACGGCGGTATCCGTCGTCGTCCCGGGAACGGTCAATGTTGAAGAAGGCATTGTTGTGAAAGCGCCCAACGTGCCCAGCCTGGATGGCTTTCGGTTAACTGCGGCTTTGGCTGATGAACTAACCCTACCGGCGATTCTGGAGAACGATGCGAACGCGGCGGCTGTCGGCGAGATGTGGCAGGGCGCCGGACGCGGGCGTCGTTCCATCGTTTGTGTCACGCTGGGAACTGGCGTAGGCGGTGGGATAATTTTGGACGGAAAGTTATGGCGCGGAGTGGACGGCGCGGCGGCAGAGATCGGACACATGTGTGTGGATCCCTTCGGCGGCGTCGCTTGTGGCTGCGGGAGTCGTGGCTGTCTTGAAGTTTATGCTTCAGCGACAGCAATCGTACGCATGGCTCGTGAGGCCAGTCCGCGACACCCGGATTCTCTGTTGAGTATCAGCGCGGATTTGACCTCGGAAGCAATTTACGCCGCCGGTCTGGAAGCCGATGAACTCGCTCTTGAAGTTTTCCGGCGCATGGGCGTCTATCTGGGAATTGGCTTAGCCAATCTGATAAACATCATCAACCCGGAAATGATTGTGATCGGCGGCGGGGTGGTAAACGGCTGGGCACTGTTTGAAAAGTATATGCATCAACAAGTGGCTGAACGCGTTTTTCCTTTACTGGCGGCGCGAGTGAAGATTGTGCGTGCCGAATGCGGCGACGATGCCGGCCTGCTTGGCGCAGCCCGGCTGGCATTTACAAATTCAACTGATTCAAGCCACGTTCCCGTCGAATGATTAAAGCACGGTCCTGTTTAGAAAGCGGACTTGTCTTCGCCCCTGGCGGACTTTACACCTGGGGTATTCAAAACGACGTTATTTGTGGCTGAGTCCGACGGGCTGCTGAATAGTGACAGCGATCTTTATGAAACGATTCTCAATAATTCTTCTGTGTCTTTTCGGCGCCGGCCTGTTGGTGCAAGCCCAGGACATCACCAGGCTGGAAAAGATTGGCCCAGTCGCCAGTTTCACAAAGTCTGAGAAGGCTGTTGTTTTCAACTGCCAGGACAAATCTCAGGTTCAGGTCACAATTCTTGCTCCCGACCTGGTGCGCATCCGCGCATCATTTGCAAGGCCGATACCCACCCGCGATCATTCGTGGGCGATAGCCAAAACTGACTGGCAAACGCCGCGTTGGAGTGTTTCTGAATCGACAGATTCTGTTCTGATCACGACTGATGAGATTGAAGTGGTGGTTCGTCGATCTCCGCTGCTCATCGAATTTCGCGACGCCAGAACCCATGCGACTATCAACGCCGACGAGCAGCCGATGGCTTACGACGCAAATGGCTCCTTGAAGGAAATGATGTTTGATCCCAAGGCCGGAACCTTCGTCGCGGCCTCGAAGAAGCTTGGCTTCAACGAACACTTCTATGGCCTGGGAGAAAAGGCTGCTCGGCTCGATAAGCGCCGGGGTTCGTTCGTGAATTGGAATTCCGACACACCCGGCTACACCGAAGGCAGGGACCCAATCTATCAGACCGTGCCTTTCTATACCGGGCTGCAAAACGGCACCGCCTACGGCATCTTTTTCGACAACAGCTATCGCAGTTATTTCGACTTTGGTAAGTCGTCGCAACAGCGCTCGTGGTTTGGCGCCGAAGGTGGCGAGATGAACTACTACTTCTTCTCCGGTCCGTCGTTGAAGAAGGTCTTAAGTCGCTATGCGGACCTCACCGGCCATATGCAGCTCCCGCCGCGGTGGGCACTCGGCAATCAACAGAGCCGCTGGAGCTATTATCCTGACACAATGGTCGAAGAGGTTGTCAGCGAGTATCGCAAACGAGATCTGCCGCTTGATGTGGTTCATCTCGATATCGATTACATGCAGGGCTATCGCGTGTTTACCTGGGACAGGGCGCGCTTTCCGAATCCGAAAGCGTTGAGCGAGAAACTGGAAACGCAAGGGGTTAAGCTTGTCGCGATCGTTGATCCCGGGGTCAAATATCAGCCCGTCTCAAAAAGTGCGATCCAGATCACCTCGATCACACCGGAACTCGAGCCCCAGGATCAGCGCTACTACGTGTTTGAGCAAGGCGCTCAAAAGAAATACTTCCAGCACCGCACGAACGGCGATCTGTTTGTACCCAAAGTCTGGCCCGGCGACAGCGTCTTTGTTGATTACACTTTATCCGCGGCGCGCGAGTGGTGGGGCGATTTGCATCGTGCGTATACGGACAATGGAGTCGCCGGGATTTGGACCGACATGAATGAGCCGGCTGATTTCGTCGATCAAACCGGCAAGAACCAGATCGACGTCGTCAGCTACGACGAAGGAGAGAAGTCCACACACGCGAAGAACCGCAACGTGTTTGCACTATTGATGGCTCGCGCTACTTACGAGGGACTCGAACGGCTGCGACCTAATCAGCGACCCTACGTGATCACCCGCGCAGGGTACGCCGGAATCCAACGTTATTCGACGATGTGGACCGGCGATACCAATAGCACCTGGGAAGCTCTCCAACTGAACATTCCGATGTTCACCACGTTGGGTTTATCAGGCCAGCCATTTATTGGCAGCGACGTCGGTGGCTTTATCGGTCGGGGCAATGGCGAACTCCTCGTGCGTGCGTATCAGGTAAGTTTCCTGGCGCCGTTTTGCCGCAATCACAAAGTAATCGACGGCTACGATGGCGAGCCCTGGCGCTTCGGTCAACACTACGAAGACATTATTCGCAAGTATCTCAAGCTGCGTTACCAGTTACTGCCTTTTCTGTATACCGCTCTGGAAGAGGCGCATCGTACCGGCGTGCCATTGTTTCGCCCCCTGGTGCTCAACTACCAGGGCGATCCAAATACCTACAACCTCGATGATCAGTTCATGATCGGAACCGATCTGCTGGTGGCGCCAATCGTTAAGCCGGATCTCATCGGGCGTTTGGTTTATTTGCCGAAGGGTGTTTGGTACGACTACTGGACCAACAAAAAGTACGAGGGTGGAAAGATGATTTCAGTGGAGGCGCCGCTGGAAACTGTACCGATGTTCGTGCGCGCCGGAGCGATCATTCCTACGTGGCCTGAGATGAAATACGTGTCGGAAAAGCCCGCGGATCCAATCACCTTCAACATCTATCCGGACGACAGTGGTACTGCTTCAGCGACGCTGTACGAAGACGATGGCGTTAGTCCGGCATACAAGCAGGGCGCCTTTCGCCGTACGACGGTAAATGCCAGGAGGGTTGGCGCGGGCTATACGGTTACTACAAGTGCAGCCTTGGGGCAGTATCAAACGGGCAAGCGCAGGCTAAACTTCGTCGTCAAGTCCCCTGGCCGTGCGCTAAGGGATATCACCATCGCCGATGACGGGCGGGCCCAAACTATCAGGATCAACTGAGACTGTTGTGTAAAGCAAACTGTTTGTTTGCGTCTATGGGATAGTTCGACTTGAGTGGCGACGAATCGTCCCAAACTAACAGTTTGCTTTGCAAGTCGCGATCGGCAGGGTAATCAGACAGAGGCATTGATTTTCATGACTTGGATTAAGACTATTTCCCCAGACAGCGACGAAAAGGTGCGTCGCGCAATGGAAGCGCAGCGTGAGCTCTACCCAATCGAATATGCGGTGCCAATCCATCCGACGCCGGATGGCCAGTCCTCCAGCATTGTCGCGTCGCACAGCCTGATTCCCGATGCCCTCCACCATGCGTTTGCCACATTCGGCGCATTAATGTCACCCGACTTGCCTCTCACGCGGCGGCAGCATGAAATGATCACGACGGTCGTTTCTGTGGCCAATCGTTGTCATTATTGAATCGAATCCCACGCAGAGTTTCTGCGTCGCGTGACATTAGACGAAGACCTGGTGAAGGCGCTGCAGGAGGACTACCAGACCGCACCCATCTCTGAGCAGGATCGGTCCATGCTTGACTATGTGGCTCAACTCACGCGGGATGCCACCGGCATTCACCGGCAAGATCATGAGCGACTGCGGGCCTTAGGCTTCGATGACCGGGGTATTCTCCAAATCACCCTGATTGCCTCGTGGTTTAATTACATAAATCGTGTGGCGGACGCGCTGGGGGTCGGCAGAGACTAAGCGCGTTCCGCGGCGCCGGTCTTCCGTAGCTCACGCGCAACTCGCAGAAACGCTCGCGCCGCATGAGATAGAGTTGCGCTCTTTCGATAGACCAGATACAAGCGCCGCTCCAATTTCATTTCTCGCACTGTCAGCGCCGCGACCTGCCCACGCGCTATCTCAGCCTGGGCCGCCAATCTTGGAACCAGAGCCACACCCATGCCGGCCTCCACAAACCTCTTGATCGCTTCCAGCGTTGGCATCTCCAACGAAATATTCAGCGGCGTCCGGTATTTTTCAAAGGTGCGCACAACTTTCTCTCGATAAGGCGATGGAACATTGTGCGCGATGAATGATTCGGCGCCGAGTTCGCGCACGGAAACGATTTTCTTGGCTGCGAGGGGATGATTGGGCAATACGATCAGCGCCAATTCATCCGTCAGTACAGCCACTGAGGCAATAGCTGTGTCGCTGGGTTTGAATGAGACTATTCCGACTTCAGTTTCGCGAGCGAGAATCTCCGAAGAGATCCGACTCGCCAGAGTTCGCTTCACCTCAACCTTAATGTGGGGGTGACGCGCCCGAAATATCGGCAGCAGAGGTAACAAATACATGACGGTATACTCGTTTGCGCTGAGGCTCAGCTTGCCGCGATGCAGACCTTTCAACTCTTTGAGGGCCGCGTGCGCGCTGTGCCGCAGGTTCAGCATCTGTTGCGCGTGGCCCAATAGCAGTCGCCCTGCGGCTGTCATGGTTCCGTCCCTTGATGAGCGATCGAAGAGCGGCTCGCCGATTTCGGTTTCCAGCCGCCGAATAGCCTGGC
>JBDUCC010000160.1:0-7353 GCA_040003675.1 bacterium
TACGCGGCGGTGGATCGTTGCGCGGCGGTGGATCGTTGCGCGGTGGCGGATCGTTACGCGGCGGCGGATCGTTACGCGGCGGTGGATCGTTGCGCGGTTGCGGATCGTTACGAGGTTGCGCTTCATGCCGAGGCGGATCGTTTCTGCGTTCCGCCGGCGTTGGCCGGGGAGCAGAGTTTTCCATTCGGTGGCGCTGGGTGCGGTCACTATCGTTGACCGGCATTCGTTCAGATCGCGGCCCCGGCGCTTCACCAGAAGCCGAAGTAGAGTTAGTCACTGGATGATCATTGGCCTCAGCATCTCTTTGTGCATCCCGACCGCCTTCATCCCGCCGATCCATACCGCGCGGTGGTCGCGTATTCGTGCCATTCCCTGGAACTGGGTTGCCGTTTGTTGGTCTCGGATGATCCGTTGCGTCCGTGTCTCTCTGTGCGTCGCGCCCGCCCTCGGCGCGCGAATCGAGACCGCGAGGTGGCCGTGTCACTGCGCCCGTTGGGCGCGACTCAACCGGCCCGGCGCCGGAAGACCCCACCGGAAAATCAGGTTGTGCACCGCGACCATTGAAAATTCGCGAGCGACGCAGTTCCTCATCGAGCGCTACGCCCGGGCGCCGTAACGTGGCCCCCGTCTGGCGCGGTTCAATATCTGCGCGTGCATGGACCGGTCGCGTGGTTACCGCACCGTCAATAGGTCGCTCAAGAATAGTGGCGCGTTCGTGTCCGGGCAGAGCCGGTCTAGGCAGATCTCTCAAGGGTTGCGCAATGACAATCCGGCCTGCCAACGCATCATCCACAGGGCGGACCCTCCCCCGGTGTGTTCCAAAATCCCTTGCCGGCAAGGAAGTGACAGAGCGATGGTCGGCCGGATTGTGGCGGCGACCATCGTTCCAATCGTTGTCGCGCCTATCATGCACGCCATGCCGGCGATCCCGCGCCTCGTAGTTTCGCGAATGCGGATCTCTTTGATGATAGTGAAGCGGATACCAGCAATAGTTATCGCCAAACGAAAAAGTCACAGACACGAATGCTACTAACGCCGGCCGCCACCAACTGCGATCGCGGTAATACTGACTGCGCGGACACCAGACCCAATAGTTGTTCTGATACACCCAGCGACCGTAGTGATAAGGCGCCCAGCCCCAGGGTTCATTACCGACCCAGGTCCACCCATACGGCGCAACCCACACCCAGGTGCCATAACGATACGGCGCCCAGTTGTAGTAGTTATTGATAACAGAGGCATGCGGCCGCCAGACCCAGCCGTATTCATCTGCATAGTTCCAACTGCCATAGGCGTCGAGATCTTCTGCGCCCCACAAATAATTGTCGTAGTACTGCACGTCGTAATGCATGCGTTCCGCCAGGTGGCGCTCGCGATCTTCAACCCAGTTATCCCAGGTATCAGCGGCGTCAGCAGTTGCGAATTCCCAGTCGCCGGCGTTTGGTCCATCGTAGAGAAGTTCGGCGGTGCGTCCATCACGCAAAACAAAACCTGACGTCTCGGAATAGATGCGCGCGCGCCCACCATTACGCGCCGTCAGCCGCACGCGCCCGTCGCCGGAAACATCAAGACGATAAAGCCCTTCTTTTTCGGCGGCCAAAGTGGACTTTGGAGCGTCGACTTCAAAATATTGCTTATCATGATCAAACTTTGCCAGCCGGAAGCTGGCTGTTCCCTGGCTCAAACTAAGCGCAATACCTTCGTCTCGCAGCGTAGTGATTTGCAGCACTGAGTCGCCACCCAGTCGCACAAAATTGCGCGCGTCAATTTGGATTTCAACGCGACCATCGCGATCGGTTGAAAGCACGTCACCTTCAACGAGGGGAAAATTAAGCCGGGCGTTCTCGATGTCAGGATTCCCATCGCGTTTCAGCTTCACTACCCCGGCGAGAAAACTTACGCGCACGACGCGCGCCTTTACGTCATACTCGTCAGCGTCTTCGTCGTCCGCAGCCAGCGCGGTTATGTTAAGTGTTAGCAGAGTCAGGAAGAGAGAAAGGATGGTGGTATGGACAGGTCGGGTAGGACGCATAGCTACGCTCCTTGTTATTCAATTGTATGGACCATCACGCGCAATGATTTGGGCGAGAGCTGGAGCCCGGTTGCGCTTTCCGGAAGAGTTAAGCCGTAAGACAGACTTTCCAGTCTGTCTGTTCTTAGTGAAGACAAACTTTCTGTCCACTCTTTTCAATGAATGCTTAACTTGCTGGTTTGGCCCAGAGCAAGGCCTATGCCCGTGAAAAACATTTCGGCGCACTGAACACACGAAGAGATAAACCGCGCCTGAAAGTAAATGGAATATCGCGAATTCAACTATGAAAATTCTGGCCCGATTTAGGGAAGCTTCGCCGGTCGCCATTAAAAGATGCTCGATGCAGAACCGCGAGCGGTAGCGACCGGATGCTACGCGCGACGATGAAATGAAGCATTCAACCGGCTTTGAACCTTGAATGCTGGCATCCGGTCGCTACCGCCCGCGGTTCCGCAATAGTTGCACTTCCAAAGTTGAATTCGCGTATTTCAAATTCACCGCATACCTCCAACGGCCCAAGTGGGCCCTGTTTGATAAATCCTTTGGTCCGCTCATACGGAGAGGACGGGGTAGACGAGATTGGTTTTGGGCGCTGACGCAGATGCCCGAGAACGTGCACGCGCAGCACTATATCGTGCGCCACGATTTACGATTTCCGATTCCCGATTTACGATGGATTGTGCCTGAACTTCCGGACATCACCGTGTACCTTGAAGCGCTGGAACAGCGCATTTTGAAGCAGACGCTGCAAAGCGTACAGATCTCTTCGCCGTTCCTGCTGCGCACGGCAACACCGCCAATTTCCAGCGCTGAAGGCCGAAAAGTGATTAAGCTGCTAAGGCTGGGCAAGCGCATTTGCTTTGGGCTGGAAGACGATTACTGGCTGGTGTTACACCTGATGATTGCGGGCAGGCTGCATTGGAGGGAAGGGGCAAAAATCAACGCCGCCAGCGACAATAAGCGAGCGCCAACGAAAGCTTCAAAGTTCGGTCTCGCGGCATTTCATTTCTCAAGTGGCACACTCTCGTTGACCGAAGCCGGTACTCAACGTCGCGCCTCGCTTCATTTGATTGAGGGTGAAAATGAACTACGGCGTTTTGACGCCGGCGGTTTGGAAGTCTTCGACGTTGATCTGAAGACATTTGCCGAACGCCTGCAGTCCGCGAATCACACTTTGAAACGCGCACTGACTGACCCGCGATTGTTCAGCGGCATCGGCAATGCTTATTCAGACGAGATTCTTTGGGACGCTCAACTGTCGCCAATCGCGATGACGCAAAAATTGAGCGCGGGAGCTATCGATAAGCTGTTCAACTCTACGCGCAAAACCCTTAAGAAGTGGACTGATATATTGCGAGCTGAAGCCGAAGAAAAATTCCCGGAAAAGGTCACGGCCTTTCGTCCCACGATGGCGGTGCACGGTAAATACGGTGAACCATGCCCGCGCTGTGGAAAAAAGGTCCAGCGAATTCGTTACGCATCCAATGAAACGAATTATTGTCCGACTTGCCAGACTGGAGGAAGACTTCTCGCTGACCGGGCCCTTTCTAGATTGCTGCGCTCCGATTGGCCGCGCACAGCAGAAGAGTTGGAGCAATCCTGACGGGCGATTCAACTGCGAATGAAGGTATCGCCCATCCTCGGTGTATCATCGCTCCATGCAAAATAAAGAGATCCGGTTCAGCAGCCGCCCAACTGGTCTGCCCACTCCGGAAAACTTCCAAATAGTCGACAGCGAAATGCTGCCACTCAACGACGGCGAGGTGCTGGTTCGTACGCTCTACATCTCTGTCGATCCTTACCTACGCGGGCGCATGCGCGAAGGCCGTTCCTACGTTCCGCCTTTTGCAATTGGCGAGGTGATTACAAGTGGCGTAGTGGGCGAAGTTGTCGAATCACGCGCGACAGGGTTTGCAGTGGGCGACGTCGTCACTGGCATGTTGGGTTGGCGACTCTACAACATTGCTAAGGCCGGCGAGCTGCGAACAGTCGATCCCAAAATCGCACCGGTTACTACTGCGCTCGGAGTCCTGGGCATGCCGGGTTTGACCGCTTACTTTGGTTTGCTCGACATCGGCCAGCCACGGACGGGCGAAACTGTTGTCGTCTCTGGCGCCGCTGGGGCGGTCGGATTGACAGTTTGCCAACTTGCAAAAATCAAAGGCTGTCGCGTGGTAGGCATCGCCGGCAGCGATGATAAAAACAAATACTTGCGCGATGAACTTGGTGTCGACGCGGTCATCAACTATAAAACTGAGAACGTACCGGTCGCACTGAAGGGAGCCTGCCCCGACCGCATCGATGTATATTTCGACAACGTTGGCGGTGAGATTTCCGATGCCGTGATGCCGTTGCTCAACCAGGGCGCGCGCATCGTCCTCTGCGGTCAAATATCGCTTTACAATCTCGACAAACCAGACGTCGGTGCCCGCCCGCAACCTTACCTGCTGGTCAACAGCGCCCTGATGAAGGGATTCATTATTACTGGTTACGCGGCCAGGTTTGCCGAAGGCATTACGCAATTGGCCCAATGGCTCGCGGCCGGAAAATTGAAATACGCGGAAACGATCGTTGAGGGATTTGAAAACACGCCGCAGGCCTTCATCGGCCTATTCACCGGCGACAACCTTGGTAAACAAATTGTCAAAGTTACCTAAAGCTTTGAAGTGAGGAGATTTTGTATGACAAACAAACTCAGACACGTTGCTCGATTGATGCGAGGCGCGCATTTCCATTGCTGCGCTGGTTTGCTGCTGGCGTTGACGCTTGCGCCGGCCGCTTTCGCCAAAGATTCTTCGCCACCCAAAGCTCAATCGCGTTTCGCCAAACTCGACGGCGCGCGAATTCACTATGTCAACTATGGCAAAGGGCGCGAAGCCCTCGTGCTGATCCATGGTTGGACCAGCAACCTTGAGTTCTGGCGCGATCAAATATCCGACCTGGCAAAAAGGAATCGAGTCATCGCCATCGATCTTCCGGGCCACGGCTTGAGCGATAAGCCACAGATTACTTATTCCATGGATCTGTTCGCACGCGCTGTAGATGCGGTGTTGCGCGATACGCACGTCGATCGCGCGGTGCTGGTGGGCCATAGCATGGGCACCCCAGTCGCAAGACAGTTCTATCGCAAGTATCCGGAAAAAACACTGGCGATTGTGATCGTCGACGGGGCACTGCGACCATTTGCCGACCGGAAGACTATGGAAGGGATGATTGCCGGATTTCGCGGCCCTAATTACAAGGCGGCGGCCGGTCAGATGCTAGCTGCCATCTCGGGATCGTATCTGTCTGCCGAAGATCGAGAACGCATCAAGGTTTCATTTGAGAACACTCCGCAACACGTGGTGGTCGGGGCGATGGAAGGAATGGCTGACGACTCGATTTGGGGACAGGACAAGATAAACGTTCCCGTCCTGGCGATAATGGCCAAGTTGCCTTTTTATCCGCCGAATATTGAAGAACTGTCTCGCGCCATTGTGCCGAATATGGACTTTCAGATGTGGGAAGGTGTGGGCCACTTCCTGATGATGGAGAAACCGAAACGATTCAACGACGCGGTCATTACATTCCTGGATAAGAATGCGTTGCTCAAGAAGTAAACCGGCGTCTCAAAAGCGTTGGCAAAAATGCCTAGCGTTTGAGCAGGATCAATAGACCGGCGATGATGCCCAGCACAGCCAGGCCGGTCGTGACCGTGGTGGAGGCTCTTATGCTAAGCAAGGGCAAGAGGCCGGTTAGGATTAACCAGAGACCAAGTAAAATCATTCCCAGGTTTCGGCCTGCCAAACTATTTGTTAGTGCCATTTCGTCTCCTTCTTCAATTATTCGCTGTTTTCATGCGGACGGACGGAAGACAATGCAAGTTGTTGTTCCGTGGGCGTAGAGCTTGCCCTTCTGATCCAAAACTTTTCCTTCAGCCACAGCAGTACGGCCGCCAACATGAATGATGTTTGCTTCGCAACGCACCAAACCAGTTTCCGCTGACATGGCCCGAAGAAAGTTGACCTTGATTTCCAACGTCGTATAACCCGCGCCCGCCGGCAGCGTGGAATGGACCGCGCAGCCCATTGCAGAATCGAGTAGCGTTGCGGCCAGTCCGCCATGGACCACGCCGATCGGGTT
This sequence comes from bacterium, assembly GCA_040003675.1. Taxonomy (GTDB): domain Bacteria; phylum Acidobacteriota; class Blastocatellia; order Pyrinomonadales; family Pyrinomonadaceae; genus PSRF01. Next base: position 6,155 of record JBDUCC010000160.1, read on the forward strand.
GTAGTGATACTCCGCTGGTTCGACGGTAAACACTGCGTGTCCCTCACTTAATTCGGCGATGCGAAAATTCATCAACGCGCCAATCGGCGGTGGCGGCAGCTCGCCGGAAACTATTTTTTGCAGGTATTCCATTCCCGATAGACCGACCGCAGCTTTTGCCAAAGCGCGCGGGTCTTCCCAGGTGATGGTTCGGGTGCGTGTGTTGGACATTTGGGGAAATAGTAAACAGCACACAGCCAACAGTAAACAGCGGACGGCCGTAAGCATTAAGTTATTGCGCCGAGGTTTTCCCCTGGCATAGACTCCAGCGGCCCGCTATTCAAATAGGAATCGCATCCGATGTCCAAAACAGAAACGCAAAAGCCAAACGTCCGCACCGAAGCAGTCGCCGGCGTTACGACGTTTTTTACGATGGCTTACATCGTCGTCGTCAATCCCTCGATCCTTTCCACGCCCGGCACCGGTATGGCATTCAGCGGCGTGTTAACAGCGACGGTGTTGGTTTGTTTTGTGATGACGCTGTTCATGGGCCTTTACGCCAAACTGCCGTTCGCCGTCGCGCCAGGAATGGGCATCAACGCATTTTTTACCTTCACGATCATTCTCACGCAAAAGGTTTGGTGGCAGACCGCACTGGGAATTATTTTCTGGGCTGGCGTTTTGTTTCTCATCATCTCGATCACGCCCATACGCGAAACGATAGCGAAAGCAATTCCCACTGAACTGCGACTCGGCACCGCCGCCGGCATTGGTATCTTTCTGACTTTCATTGGACTAAAGAACGCCGGACTGATTGCCGCTGATCCAGTGACGTTTGTGAAGCTTGGTCAGTTGGGTGTGCCTGTTCTCCTAACCGTCCTTGCAACCGCGATTTCGATTTGGCTCTTGACGCGGAAGAGCGCTTTTGCGTTTCTTGCGGGCATCGTTCTGGCAACGCTCGTGGGTTGGGCGCTAGGGCTGGTCAAACGCCCGCACCGGTTGTTTGCCGCGCCCGACTTCAACACGGTATTTCTTAAACTGGATATTCTCGGCGCGCTGAAGCTCTCCCTGTTGCCGGCAATCATTGGGATTCTCTTTACTGACTTGTTTGATTCGATCTCCACGTTTATTGGCGTCGCGCATGCTGCCAATCTTCTCGACGAACACGGCCACCCAAGGAACCTGAAGCAGGGTTTGATTGTTGATTCGTTTGCCACGCT
>JBDUCC010000161.1:0-7269 GCA_040003675.1 bacterium
TGGCCTCCGCATTGCGAACGCGGCGCTCTGCCAACTGAGCTACTGCCCCACGCGCATGAGAATACAGTTTCGAGTTTCGAGTTTCAAGTTTGACTAAGAAGGTCTTGGGTCTTAGGTCTTTGAAATTGTCGCTCTTGGGTTTGCTATATATTGCAAGGCCCAAGACCCACTTCCTAAGACCAAAGACCCAAGACCAAAGTCCGACTCAACGTGCAACGTCTTTCGATGCTCGATCAATCGCTTCTTCGAGCCTCTCAATATTCTTGCCTCCACCTTGCGCCAGATCCGGCTTGCCGCCGCCGCGCCCGTCGAGCAAAGCGCAGGTTTCTTTCATCAGCGCGTTCATGTCGCCTGGGGCGTCGGCCGATCGGGCAAATACCAAACGTGCTGCTTCCTGGTCCCGCGAACCAAGCAAAGCAATCGTGTTGGGGTGGGCAATCAAAGCCAGCGCCAGGCGCTTGAGTGATTCCGCATCGCGATCAGTGAAGATTCGCTGCACTATGCGCGGCGATGAGTGGGCGGTGACGGACCCATCCGCTACCGCGGACGGTACTGACTTCACTCCGTCACTCGGAACTGACTCATGCAGAGTTTGAGCTAACGGAGATGGTTCTGACATTCGCAGCAGGTCTTCAGCTTCCACCCGCGCTGCAATCTCTTCAAGCACGCGCACGCGGCGATGCAACCCTTTGTTTTCCTCAAGCATATGCGCTGCAAGACTGCCCGCATCATCGCGAGCGCAACTAAAAAGGGAAGCCACTTCGCGCGCTGTGTTGTTGGCCCGTCGATAGTCGGCCAGCGCGCGCATGCCGGCCACAAACTCGATCCGAGTTAATCCTTTGGCACGTTCCCAGGATCGCACTGCAATCATTCCGACTTCTCCCGTGCGAAATGCGTGCGTGCCGCCGCAAGGCGTCAAGTCAAAGCCTTCAATTTCGATTACCCGCAAATCACCATCGCGTGAAGGTTCTTTTCGCAGCGGCAAATCAGCGGCCTCTTGCGAGGTCACGGTTCGAATGGTGATAAGTCGATCTTCCCAGATGACGTTGTTGGCCAATTCAACGCCACGCTCGATCACTTCCTTACTGGGATTCATTAATTCGACGTCGATCTCGCAGCAACCGTCAAGAACGCGAAAGCCTTTAGTGGGCGCATTAAATAGCGTGACAAAAGCCTGTGAAAGAATATGTTGGCCGGTATGTTGCTGCATGTGGTCCAAACGTCGCAACCAATCAACTCTCCCTTTTACGGTTGCGCCAATTTCGGGCGGCCGTCCCTGAATCACATGCAGCACACCATTGTCTTCATCGTCGATACACTCAACCACGCGCAGACCGTTGAGCGTTCCGGTGTCACTTGGTTGTCCGCCACCGGTGGGATAAAACGCCGTGCGGTCGAGTGTTACGGCGGTCCAACCGCTCACGCGTTCCGAAGTTTCGACAACGCGAGCTTCGAATTCGATCAAATGAGAATCGTCGTAGTAAAGGCGTTCAGTTGCCGGCATGTTAATTTGATTAATAGTGCAACTGGTAGAACCTTGCAAGTGAATCACTCAGGGAAAGTAGTCTCAGGGTCAGGTGGGCTTGCCCCCGCTCTTAGATTTATCGAATCATGATTGCTACCAGCAAAGAGCGGGGGTAAAACACCCTTCCCAACCTCGAGACTCCGTATCTTAATCGGAATTCTTTTCTTGAGTGCTTATATCAGTAACAAATCTTAATCTTTGACAGTCTTTCCTGAAAACCAACATAATCCGCGACTGCTTACTTAACATTCAGCTACGAACTGTGGTACGGGAAAATTCATGAACGGCACTCTCCGAAATAGAATTGTACGAAGCTTATGGCTGGTCTCATTACTCATTTCGTCTGCCGCGTTCACCCTTGCCCAGTCTGACTCGCCGCTTCGCTCTATTACTTATCGGTTGGAGATGTCGCGTCCTGTTTCTCACCTGTTCGAAGTGACCATGGAAGTGGAACTGCCCGAAAACCAGCTACGAGAGGCACTTGATTTTCAAATGGCCAAATGGTCGCCGGGTCGTTACGCAGTCTTTGATTTCGCAAAAAACGTGCAGCAGTTTGAGGCCCTGGGCGGCATCTGCCCGCGGGACGCGCAATGCAAGATGCCATCGTTTCCGGTCACGCGTGTCGATGATCAAACCTGGCGCGTGCCCACGATGAATAGCCATCGCTTGACGATCCGTTACAAAGTTTTCGGCAACGATTTGTCAGGCACTTTTTCGCAATTAGACAGTCGGCATGCGAATTACAACGGCGGTTCGCTCTTCATGTATGTCGTTAATCATAAGCCGGACCCGGTGAAGTTGGAGATTGTTCCGCCAGCCGGATGGCGCATTATTAACGGCCGCATGACAAGTCTGGACCAGCGCGAGTGGCAGTTTCCCAACTGGGACATTCTCATCGATACGCCAACTGAAATTGCGCCCGACACTACGCTGGACGAGTTTCAGGTTGACGGTAAGCGGTATCGCGTTATGGTGCACTCGTTTGGCGACGAAGGCGGGAAACGCGCCGGCCTGGTCCGCGACATTGAAAAAATCGTGCGCGCGGAAACGGCCATGTGGGGCCCGCCCGAGTTTGACTCATATACCTTTCTTCTTCATTTCGCTGCAGACGATCATTCCAGCGATGGCATGGAGCATCTTACTTCCACCCAAATCATCGAGCCCGGCGCGCTTAGTGAGAATGGTGTTTACGGCAACACGCTCGATATCATCGCGCACGAGTTTTTTCACGTTTGGAATGTCAAACGATTGCGGCCGGTTGAACTTGGCCCCTGGGACTTCACTCGGCCTGCGAATACTCGAGGACTTTGGCTTGCCGAGGGCTTCACGAATTACTATGGGCACTTAATGATGCGCCGGGCCGGCATCTGGGACGAGACGAGGTTTTTTCGTAGAGAAAATCAAACCATTACCGGAATCGAAAATGCTTTGGGCAGTCACTTGATGAGCGCCGAAGAATCATCACTGCAGGCGCCGTTTCTCGATGACGCCCCTCACGCGCAACAAACCAACCTGGCTAATACCTCCATCAGTTATTACCCAAAAGGGGAATTAATTGGATTCGTGCTGGACTTGTTGATTCGCGGCAAGTCAGAGGGAAAAGCCTCTTTGGATGACGTAATGCGCCGCATGTATGACGAGTTTTATTTGAATAGTCCCAACGCCACGTATTACCTGCGCGGACGTGGGTACACGAACGAAGATTTTCAACGCGTTGCATCCGAAGTCGCGGGTTTTGATCTAAACAATTTTTTTCAACGTTACATTCGTGACGTCGAAGTGCTGCCCTATGACGAGGCGTTTGCATATGTCGGTATGCACCTGGTGCGCGAACAGGCCCGCGAGCCATTCGATGCAGGGATTACGATTGACTGGGGGGAGAAAGACACGTTGACCATCGACTCAGTTCGTAATTATTCGCCCGCGGAAGATGCCGGCTTACAGGCAGGCGACCAAATTGTTTCATTGGGCAGGAAGAATATCGCGCGTGAAAACTGGCTGGTCGCACTGGCTCGTTACAAGCAAGGAGATCGCATACCGGTTACAGCGAAACGCGATCGCCGCACTATTCAAACGACAATTGTCTTGCGAGAGCCGGAACGTTTTGAATACAAAATTGAGGAACGGAAAGACGCAACGCCGAAACAGAAAGCGTTGCGTCTGGCATGGTTAAGGGGTTAAACGAAACTGGAGCAATTGCCTTGGCCCAAGTGCGCTCAAGTAAGAATTCGGGTGGCAGGAGAAGGTTCTTAATTCTCTGGCCACTCTTTTTTATGATTTGCGGAGGTTTGGGTTATCCATCGTTGCGACGCTTCGATCCTCGAGTCACTCCGGGACTCAGTGACACGATCAAGTATTACGCGATTACCACTGGCGCGGATCAGTCTGATTACGCCGAACGGTTTAGAGGCCGAGTGTTGGTACCGTACGTGGCGCGGCCCTTTTATTGGTTTGCACTAGCCCATAGACCCACTTGGAACCCGGTGTTCTTTGGCTTGTTAGTTTCAGCCTCGATTTTTTGTGCGACTACAGCCTGTTTAATCGTGAGTATAAGTGAAAGAGTATTTGGCAATTCCAGCTTGGGATTGATCGGTGCACTGCTTTATCTCTTGAATTTTGCTGTTTCAAATTTACAACTGGCCGGTATGATCGATTCAGCTGAAGCCTGCTTTATGGCGGCGATTGTTTGCAGTCTCCTGACCGGCAAATGGTGGCTGCTTCCGCTATGGGGATTGTTTGGCGCCGCGGCTAAAGAAACCTTTGTTCCATTCTCGAGTGTGTTTGCGCTTACCTGGTGGTTCGTTGAGTGGCGTCGGAATAAGACGCAGTTAATCTCTCTCAATTGGGTGATAGCGTTGACCATTGTCGGTCTTGCCGTGGTAACCGGGATTCACGCACGCGTGTCCGAGCACTTCCAATGGCCGTGGCAAATGGCGCAACTGGTAAATTCCGGCGCGAATCCATTCGTTGCTCTTTGGAGAATTATTAGCGATCAAAACTTTTGGTATGTATTTGGCTGGCTGCTCCCATTAGGTATCTGGCGCCTGAAGGATTTTCCAACGCCGTGGATCATTGCTTCAGTGGCAACCGCAATTCTAGCACTGGCATTTGGTGTTTTTAGCGACTCCCTCGGCAATGCGGGTCGCGGCCTTTTCGACGTTGTGGGCCCGCTGCTTAGCCTCTCGGCGGCAGCATTCATCATGCGGCTGTCTGAATCTTCTGGGAAGAATCGTAAAGCAAACTGTTAGTTTGCGGTGGTGCTGAGGCTCCAAGTTGAGCGGCAACGAGCAAGCGCAAACTAATAGTTTGCTTTACTTAGTGGTTTGAGCGATTTACTCCAGTCGATAATTCGGAGCTTCCTTGGTAATGATCACGTCATGGACATGCGATTCGCGCAGACCGGCGGAAGTGATACGAATGAATTGACTCTTTTCCTGAAACTCCTTAATCGAGCGGCAGCCCGTGTAACCCATTCCTGATCGCAAGCCACCAACCAACTGCGTTGTCATTTCTGCAATCGTTCCTTTATAAGCAACCCGACCTTCAATTCCTTCCGGCACCAGCTTCGCCTCGCTCTCGGCCATTTCCTGAGCGTAACGATCGCGCGAGCCTTCGCGCATAGCGCCGAGCGAACCCATGCCGCGATAAGTCTTGAAAGAACGACCCTGAAACAAAATTACTTCACCGGGCGCTTCTTCGGTGCCGGCGAAAAGTGAACCAATCATCACGACGTCAGCGCCGGCGGCAATTGCTTTAGCTACGTCGCCGGAAAACTTGACGCCACCATCGGCGATGATTGGAATCCCTTTAGCGCGCGCGGCCTTCACACAGGATTGAATGGCGGTTATCTGCGGCACTCCTGCGCCCGTGACAACACGGGTGGTGCAGATCGAGCCAGGACCAATTCCTACTTTTACTGCGTCGACGCCGGCGTCAATCAATTCCTGAGCGCCTTCAGTTGTGCCTACGTTGCCCGCAATCAGATCCGTATTCGGATACCGTTTTTTGATTTCGCCGACTGCTTCAATCACGCGTAATGAGTGGCCATGCGCCGTATCGATCACCAAACAATCAACCCGAGCTTTGACTAATTCATCAGCTCGTTCACGGTAATCCCCGGTGGCCCCAATCGCAGCGGCCACGCGCAGTCTTCCCAGATCGTCTTTCGCCGCGGTCGGATACTTGATCGCTTTCTGAATGTCCTTGACTGTAATCAGACCTTTAATTCTTTTGTCATCGTCAACCACTAAAAGTTTCTCGATACGATGCTTTTGCAGCACCGCCTTGGCCTGCTCCAGCGTCGTGCCTACCGGCACAGAAACCAGCGGCTGGCGGGTCATCACCTCGGAAACGGGAATCTCAAAACGAGTTTCAAAACGAAGATCCCGATTAGTGATGATGCCGACGAGATGCCCAGCTTCATCAACCACCGGCACGCCGCTAATGTGAAACCGCTCCATCACCTGAAGCGCCTCGCGCACCGGCTTGTTCGGCAGAATCGTAACTGGGTCGACAATCATGCCCGACTCTGATCGCTTTACCTTATCCACTTCTTCCGCTTGTCGCTCTACACTCATATTCTTGTGCACTACACCGATGCCGCCTTGCTGCGCCAGCGCGATTGCCAGCGCCGCCTCGGTCACAGTGTCCATCGCGGCGGACGTCAGCGGAATTTGCAGCCGAATGTTGCGCGTGAACTGCGTGGAGGTGTCGGTTTCTGACGGCAGCACGTCAGAGCGCGCCGGTAATAACAAGACATCGTCAAACGTTAGACCTTCACTGATGTTGGCTGAGATCATGGATGAATCAGTTCTCCTCTGGAATTGTTTGCTTCACTTGGGGCAGATGCTGGCCGCAGATACACAAACGCCCGTCGCTGAGGACGGGCATTCGTTCGTTTACTTTGCTGACCTGCGAACGAGCGAAGGTGCAGCGCGCAGTTGCGCAGAAAATTAGTAAGCCAAAATTATTATTGCCGGGCGTTTTCGTAATCTGCTTTCCAACTATGCGAACTGGCGGCAGCATTGAAAGAGTCATCAACTACTGCTGCAACATTATCACTCGTAAATTCAACTAAGACTGGTTGATGTTCTGCGGCCGCCCGCCGTTGTCCCCATTTCATCACGGCCAGCGCTATCGCTGAAAGTATCGCCAGGATCACAATCGCCAGCACCAAAGTCAAAACCGGAGATCTCGTGGCCGGCATGTCGGTGTAAACTTTTGCTTGAAAAGGCGTGGACCCTACCTCGTCCCCGGTATCGCCTTGATCGCGCATATAGCGCGTGTAAGCTTCGACCGCCTCTTTTTCGTCGTAGCCGACGTATTTTGCGTAGGCCTTTACGAAACTCCGGTTAAAGATTCCACCGGGCAGGCGTTTGTAGTCGTTTGTTTCTATTGCTTCCAGATAACGCACCTGTATGCGCGTCTGATCTGAGATCTCGCGGAGGGGAATCCCGCGCTCCTCGCGGGCGATTCGCAACTGTTCTCCTATAGTTGCTGCCATCACCAAATCGCGTGCTTCCTTAGCGCCTCGGTAGGTGTGCCGGTTGCCAATTCATTTGAAGTAAACTGCACTTTTTTCCTGGAGCAAGAGGGCGGCTGTGATTGATCTTGCAAGATCAATTAACTATTTGGCCGAATATATCTTGCGCGGCTTAACGCTGTCAAACTTTCCAACAGAGGTCAGAGATCAGAGGTCAGAAGTCAGAGGTCAGAAGTCAGAGGTCAGAGGTCAGAGGTCAGAG
>JBDUCC010000162.1:0-7254 GCA_040003675.1 bacterium
CTGAGTTCATGCGCCGCATGGACCAGAAATCAGTAGCCATCATTCCCAGCGCGCGCGAAGCCACGCGTTCCAACGACACGCAGTATCGCTTTCGGCAGGACTCAGACTTCTTGTACCTGACCGGTTTTGAAGAGCCTGATTCGATTGCCGTGGTCGCCCCGGGGCGGGAACACAAATACTCGCTGTTCGTGCGTCCGCGCGACCCGGAACAGGAAATTTGGGTAGGCCGTCGCGCCGGTGTTGAAGGCGCAAAGAATGAGTTCGGAGCAGACGAATCGTTTCCGATTGAAGAGTTCGAACAAAAACTTCAGGAGATTTTAGACGGCGCGGCGAACCTTTATTACCGGCTCGGCGCCTATCCGGATTTGGACCACAAAATCATTCAAAAGCTTGCGCAGATGCGCGCGGTCAATCGCAAGCCAATTCATCCGCCGCGCACCATCATCGATCCGGCCACCATCGTTCACGAGATGCGGGTCTTCAAGAGTGACGACGAGATTGAGCTGATGCAAAAAGCGGCGGACATTGCCGCCGAAGCTCATGTCGAGGCGATGAAAGCCGTGCGGCCCGGTATGAAGGAATATGAAGTGGAGGCGTTGATCGAACGAATCTTTCGGCAGCAGGGGGCTTCTGGTCCATCCTATACTTCGATTGTGGGCGCGGGCGCAAACGCGACGGTGCTGCATTACATAAACAACGATGGCGAACTGCGCAATGGCGACTTGTTGTTAGTGGACGCGGGAGCTGAGTACAAGGGTTACGCTTCTGACATCACGCGCACCTTTCCGATCAACGGCCGTTACAGTCCGGCGCAGCGCGAAATTTACGATCTGGTGCTGGAAGCACAGGTGGCGTGCGTCGACATGGTCAGGCCGGGCACAACGCACGAACAACTAAAACAGCGATCCGTCGAAATCTTAACTGAAGGCATGGTGAAGCTGGGTTTGCTAAAAGGAAAACCCGCTGACCTGATTAAGGAAAAGAAGCACGAGCAGTTTTACATGCACGGCCTCGGCCACCTGCTCGGTATCGACGTGCATGATGTTGGCGTTTATTACTACGACAAGGTGTCGCGCGCGCTCGAGCCGGGCACCGTAATGACTGTCGAGCCGGGCATTTATGTTTCGCCCGACTCCAAAGACATTCCGGAAAAATATCTGGGCATCGGGGTGCGCATCGAAGACGACGTGCTTTGCACCAACAATGGACCGCGCGTGTTGACGACGAAGGTGCCGAAAGATCCGGAAGAGATTGAAGCGCTAATGGCGAGATAAGTAGGACAGACATTCTGCCTGTCCTCGCTTTCTTACAAAACCAATCAATCTAGAAATTGAAGAATGTACAGGCAGGAATGCCTGTCCTACTGGGAAAGCTCTTCCACGATCTCCCGCATCACCTCACGACCGCGCTCGACTTCATCGGGCCGAAACGAAATCGCGCCCACTACCGCGTGGCCGCCGCCGCCATAGCGTTCGCAGATCTTCGCGATGTTGTGTGTGCGAGGCTTCGGCGCCCAGGGGTTTGAGCCAACCGAAATCTTGGTGCGCTGTGAGCCGCGCGTCAGGGCCACCGAATACGTTGTATCAGCATAAAGGTAGTAAGGAATGAATTTGTTGAAGCCTTCGTAACCTTCATCGATTAGATCAAACCGCACCACACCATCCTCAAAAACTGCCTTGCGGCGAATTGTTTCCAACGTTTCGCGATGCTGCTTGAGAATTGGCTGGAAACGACGTTGAACTTCTTCGCTAGTGGCAACCTCGTCAAGCGACTTCACCGCCAGCTCGCGGATCACTGTCTCAACAAAACTGTCGTCGGGGTCCGCCTCGATCACCTGCATCAATTGCAACGCCGGCTCTTTCAGTTCCACACATTGTGCCGCCGATTCGTACAAGGCGCCATCGATGATGTGCGCCCAGTCGACCAACGATTTGACCGGCGCGTCGTCGTAACCAAATTGTGAATGCGCGATGTCGGCGATGAACTCCGTGCACGACTTGCGCGTGGCGTCGAGAAACTTCTTGCCGGAGGTATCCTTGCGAAAATGTGCTTCGTCTTCAGGCGTGAGAAATGCCGACTGGTGATGATCGAACCACCACGTGAGTTTGTCCGACGCCGCATACTTGAAATCCACGATCGCATTTTCGTCGCCATCGAACTGGTTAAGATCAAACAGGTTTCCCGGACGATGCAGTAGGCCACCGTAACTAACTTCCGCTCCCGGATGAAGGCGTTCCTTGTAAAAGCGTGTGAAGACGGCCGCCGAGGCGACGCCATCGAAGCAATGACCATGATAAAGGAGACGAAGTTTCATAAGTTGCAATCTTGTGAGCACCAGCTCAAGCAGTTCAGAGTACAACCTTCAGGTTGTTGTTTGGAGAAGTAGCAAGCTAAAGCTTGGACTTTAAACTGCTTGACAGACTTCCACAAAAGCCGGAAATCTTAACAGCGAACGTGGGAATAGCAAAAAGCCGTAAATCGTAAATCGTGAATCGTAAATAGTAAGGGCGCACTCGGCAGTGCGCCCGTTATTGATTCATTTGTTGGAACAGTTCAATTTTTACAAGGCTCGATCGCGGCTGTTTTTGTGTTGAGACGATCAGAGATGAACTTGTCTACGGCGGGTTCGATCAACTCACCATTCACCACCCAGGCCTTTTCAGTCAAAACATCGCCGGTTTTGGTGAGCGATGCAGGCTCGAGAAAAATATTCCACGGCGAGCCCCACTTGCGCGTGTCGCCGGTCAATTGTCGATAGCCATAGTGGGCCGTCTTGTCGCGGTCCTCGCGCGATTCTGATTCACTAACTACCGGATAAGGCGCGCCTTCGGGCCCAAAGAAGGTGTTGACCGTGTCACGCGTACCATATTCCCCAACGCCGATAACCTGAAAGCCCTGGTCCTTATATTTCTCATAAAGCCTCGCAGCCACCGGGGCTTCGTTGCGCCAGTTGGGACACCAGGGCGCGAAGTAAACGACCATCACCAACTTTTTGCCCTGCACTAACGAGCGTAGATCGACCGGCTTGTTATCTTTGAGACTGTTTAGTGTCCAGTTTTTGTAGCTGACCGTTTTCTCGACGAGGGGTGAATACTCATGACCGTCCTGCGCGCGCGCCGCGCTCGGGATGAATACCAACGCGAGTATTAAGGCGATGAAAAGAGTTCTCATGGATGACTCCTCAAACGATTAGCTTAGTTTCCATTCTTCGCGGTCGCGGTTCGCTCATCAAGTAAAGGTTGCACCACCGCTTCCCATCCTTCGCGGTCGCGCGCGCCGACTATTTTCTGTCGAATGCGACCATCGCGATCTATCAAATAAGTTGTTGGCAATGGCGTGCCGCCAAATTTTGCTTTTGCATCGTCGCCGCCCACCAGCACCTGATATTCAAATTTGCGAACATCCTTTTGATATTCGTCCACGTCGGCCGCAGTATCTTCCAGCGACGCGCCGATAACTTTCAAGCCCTTGCCCTCGAGCTCGTGCTGCATTGCATTCAGCACTGGTATTTCCTCGCGACACGGTACACACCAAGTGGCCCAAAAGTTTAGTAGTACCACCTGACCGCGCAGTTGGCCCAGAGTAAAAGGTTGGCCAGACAATGTTTGAAAGTGCACTTCCGGAGCCGGTTCAAAATTCGTACTTGTTGCGGGATTGCCAGTGGGTGGCGCGCTGGGCTTCACCTTTAGCCAGCCTTCAGCGTTGGGAAGGAATGCAGCCAGTTTTGAGCTGGTCAACAGCGTCGATTGCCCGCTCATTACCAGCAGACCAACAATAATCAGCACAACACCCGAGACCACTTCTACCTTGTGCAGGTGCTTGCGAAACTTTCCGTAGAAGGCGAGAAACTGATTAATCCCGAGGCCAGTCAGTAGGAAAGGAACCGCCAGGCCCGCTGAATAAAACGCGGAGAGAATCAGGCCACTACGCCAGCCGCCGCTGGTGGCTGCCAAACCAATGATGCCGCCAAGGATTGGTCCAATGCAGGGCGTCCAGCCGGCGGCAAAAGCGATTCCGAGGGTAAACGATCCCAGCGCGCCGCGCGGTTTGTCGTCAGAAAAGAACCGCGTGTCTTTGTAGAGCGTGGAGATTTTCAGGAGGCCGATGAGCTGCAGTCCGAAGGCAATAATAATTAGCCCGCCGATTACTCGCACCCAGATGTTGTTGATAATCGCCGCGCCGATCAGTCCGGCAGTAGTTCCCAAAGCAAGAAAAATTACCGAGAGCCCGGCATTGAAAGCGAGCGAATTGAAGATTACGGCGCTACGAGCATTCGTGCTGGACCCGCCTTCTTTCAGGCGGTCGATGCTGACGCCGGACATTAGCGAGATGTATCCAGGCACGAGGGGCAAGACGCACGGTGAAAGAAACGACAGCACGCCGGCGAGGAATGCAATTCCGATTGTTATGTTTTGATCCGGCATCTTATTTCGCGCTCACGGCCTCGGTGCTCTTCACCGCTTCTTCAGCCACCACTTTCTCGATCATCTTACCCAACGCCGCGATTTCTTCGGCGCGCGCGCCCATCGATATGTATCTTATTCTTCCCTGGCGGTCGATCAGAAATGCCATCGGAATGGTAAACACGCCGTAGTTCAAATTATTGACTTCGGTGTCCGCAATCGCAAAACCATATGGCAAACGATTTTTCTGCTTGAAGCTGCGTAGATAAACAAGTTCTTCACCGTGCGTCGCCTTGCGGCCATCTATGTCCCCGGAATAATGTGTCATCCCGAGAATAACCAGTCCCTTGTCCTTATACGTTTCATGCCATTGCTGCAGCCGCGGGAAAATAAAGCGACATGGACCACACCAGGGCGCCCAGAAGTCGAGCAGTACAACCTGCCCGCGCAGATCAGAAAGTTTGACCGGGGCTTGACCGATCCATTGCGTAGCTACGAGTTCCGGCAGCTTGCCAGTCTCGTCTCGGGGCGGCTCATTAAAAATACTGAGCGGGTCAATTGAACGATCCAATCCCGCCAGCCGAATATTAGCGAGTCGCAAAAGATTTCCCGACGGAAACGCCAGGGCGAGCTTGCGCAGTTCCTGTACATTCGCAATCGCTTCGTCTTTTTTATTCAGATTAATGTAGGCCTCTGCCAAATACGACGCTGACTTGAAAAGCATATCGTCGCGGCGGAATGTGTGGATGCCCTGGTTGGGAACAACCAGGCGAGCGACCTTTTCCATCTGCTGGGCATGCGCCGCCATGCGCGGGTAATCCTTTGATTTCTGGAACAGTTCCGTTACCAGCGTCTCCATTCCAAACCACTCAGACAAACTCTGCGGCTGATTATTTCCATAATCCGCCACGGCGCGCTCGGCTTCCGGGATCAAACCTTTGCGCGTTGAATAAAGCACGACAACCGCCCGCGCAAGTTGAGGGTTCTGGCCGCTGGCTTCACCACCGAGATAATGACGCATCGCTTCGAGGGCGCCGTCTCCATTGCCTGCGATGTGATAAAGCATGCCCAGATGGAATTGGTCCATCCCGGTCAAACCTTTACGCGCGTTTAAAACTTCCGCGTACTTCGCCGCCAAATCTTTTTGTTCTTGTTTGGTTTGGGTATCCAGTTTGGAGTCGTACGGAATTTTTTGTTTGTTGAATTCGGTAAACTTCTTATCGACGTAGGTGTTTACTTCAGCAAACAAAAGATTGGCCGCCCGCGTGTCAGGTGAGGCAGTTGTTAGCGTCGTCTGCCCGCTGGCGATTAAGCTCGCTAACAATACGAGCACGATCAGAGTTGGCAACGTTTTATACGAAAATTTCATTTGGAACATTTGCACGTCAGCAAACAGTCGCGAGTTGGAAACGATCAGGCGAAAAAATCTGCAATGGCGGTGGGATTTCCCGGTCAACTATTGCGCGCGCCAGCAGTTCCGCGGTAACCGGCGTCAATAGAATACCGTTGCGATAATGGCCGGTAGCATAGAAGACGCCTGCAATTTCAGCACAAGGACCGAGCACTGGCAAACCGTCAGCCGCGCGCGGTCTAAGTCCCGCCCAGGATGATGCGAGGGGCAGCGCGGCGATGCGCGCGCTTATCTCCAGCGCTGCGGTCACAATCGATTGCACTCCGGCTGCGGTGACGCGCTTGTCAAAACCCGCGTGTTCAGTGGTTGATCCGGCCAGCAACCGTCCGTCGCGGCGCGGCACCAGGTAGCCACGCGGGCTGTAAATCACATGTTTTGCGATTTGCGGGGTGGCGTCGAACGAAACCATCTGCCCGCGCACGGGCTCGACGCGCGGATTGGGCAACGCCTCATTTAAGATCTGACTGGTCCAGGCGCCGCCGGCAATTACAACTCTTTCCGTGGTTATGAACCCGCGGGATGTTTCAAGACCGGCGACCGCATTACGTTTGATATCGAGCGAGTCCGCCGACACTCCGGTCAACACCCGCACACCGAGCGCTTCATTCGTCGCGGCGAGCGCGCTAATCAACCTGCGATTTTCAACCTGCGTATCGAGCGGAAACCTCAAAGCGGCGCATACGCCGTCAGAAATGCAGGGTTCGAGAAGTTTTGCTGTGTCGCCAGATAACCTCTCAACGGCAAAGCCATTGCGGGCCTGCCATTCGTAACGCTTCTTTAGCTCGCTTTCGTCTTCTTCAGTAAAGGCCACATACAATGTTCCCGAGCTCTCGAGTTCTATGTCGATGCCGGTTTCGTCGTGAAGAGATTGCGCAAACTCGGGATACAGGTCGCGGCTTTGGCAGCAGAGTCGAAAGAAATCATCGTCGCAATCGGCTTCGGCCTGCGGCGCCAGCATGCCGGCGGCGGCGGACGAAGCCTCTGCTCCTAAGCTCGATCGCTCGATGATCAGGACATCGCGCACGCCGCGTTGCGCGAGGGCGCGTGCGATCGCAAGGCCAATCACACCACCACCGATAATTGCAACCTCTGTAGTTTTTTGGAATTCACTCATCTGCAATGAAGTGTCGTGGTCTGTTTGTCTGGTCGCTGGTCAGTCGTCAGTTGTCCGTAGTCAGTTGTAGACTTATGCTGTTATCAGACCTGAGTGGCGATTCCAAAATAGGCGGGAGACAGAAAACAAAACTTCCAAAGAAGAACTGACAACGGGCAACTGACTACTGACCACGCATATGAAACATCGTATCACACTGATTCCAGGCGACGGCATCGGGCCGGAAGTAGCCTCAAGCGTTGTGCACATTATCGAAGCCGCGGGCGCTGAGGTTGAATGGGAAACGCATTATGCAGGCGCGCAGGCGGTGGAAAAGTTTGGCGAGA
>JBDUCC010000163.1:0-7206 GCA_040003675.1 bacterium
AAGGTGGCGGCGGCGGTCAACCAGGTGGTGGTGGCGGCGACGACTAAGGAATTCAGGCCATTCGGTCTAATTGTCGTTCTGCATTCTAGCCTGGCGTCGCTTCGAGCCAACCAGCTTCAATGCAGAACTTTTCCGGAGGTGGGTTCCAACAGAACTCACCTCTGACTTTGCAGGAAGATCGAAAACGAATCTGGGGGAAACACTCATGGACGCCTTTGAACTCTTAAAGAAGGACCACAAGAAAGTTGCGCAACTGTTTAAGGAAATCGAAGCAGCATCGGGCCAGGCGAAGAAAGAGTTATTCTCGCGTCTGAAGGGCGAGCTTGAGGTTCACGCACAGATTGAAGAAAGAATTTTTTACCCCGCCCTGGAAAACAAGGAAGAAGCGCGCGACATTACGCTCGAGGCTTACGAAGAGCACAAGGTAGTTAAAGATTTGCTCGGCGAACTTGCGAGCAACAACGCGCCGGAAGATGAGTGGGACGCAAAGCTGAAGGTGCTCAGAGAAAATGTTGAGCATCACGTTGAGGAAGAAGAAGGCGAACTCTTCAGCAAGGCGCGGCAGGCATTAAGTAAGAAAACCATCGAAGAGCTCGGCGCCGACATGGAAGCGGCCAAGGGCAACCAACAAGCTCAGGCACCGCAAGCGCGCTCGAGTTCCGGCAGTGAAGTCGGAAAGGCCGGCAACGCTTCTAACAAGGGATTGAAACGCAAAGAAAGTCCGGGCGTACTCAAACGTCTGGCGAGCCTGGTTGGATTGGGCGCCAGCGGCACAGGCACCAAGACTACGGGCAAAGGCGCCGCGAAACGTCGCAGTCCCGGCAAAGTCACGAAATCCGCGGGCGGCAAGAAGGCTGCAAAGAAAACCAACGCTGCCAAAGGAGCTGGCAAGACTGCCAGCAGGAAGAGTGGCAAAAAAGCAGCGAAGAAAAGCGGAAGCAGATCCACTAAGTCCTCGGGCACAAAGGGTGCCAGCAAAAAGTCAGCTACGCGCAACCGCCTCGCCAAAAAGGCGCAGAGTCGAACCGCAAAAAGAAGATCCAGATAGTATCGTGAGCCGCGGCGTTCAGTGTGAATCTGATCCTGCGGCTTATTTACCGAAACGCTTTGCACAACAGGGAGGAATTATTATGAACGCCTTCACTTTATTGAAAGCTGATCACAAAAAGGTTGCCGGCATTCTAGAGAAGATTGACGCAACCACCGAGCGCGGCGTTAAGACGCGCGAAGAACTTTTCACGCAGCTCAAGACCGAGCTCGACATTCACACGCGGATTGAAGAGACCATCTTTTATCCGACTTTGGAAAAAGCGGATGAGACTCACGACATTACGCTCGAGGCTTTCGAAGAGCACAAGGTCGTAAAGACATTGCTTGGCGAACTGGAATCGCTGGGCAAAGACCAGGAAGAGTGGACCGCCAAGTTTACTGTGCTTAAAGAGAACATCGAGCATCACGTCGAGGAAGAGGAAGGCGAGATGTTCACGAAAGCTCGCAAGGTGTTAAGTGAATCAGAGGCCGAGGACCTCGGTTCGCGTATGGAAAAAGCGAAAGGCGAACAGAAAGCAGCTGCCGCGAGCTGATCGCACCAGCGCTGTTCATTTGGCGTGAAGACTACAAACTAGTTCGAAGGTGGTTAAAATATGGAAGGACCATTACGTGGACTGTTGGCCGGTGCAGCCGCCTGGAAATTTGGCGGCGGCTGCATCTCAACTATTCTGGTCTTTATTATCGTCTTCTGGCTGCTCGGCTACGTTCATTGTTAGAGTTTCGCAGCTGCAGCTCGATCGATCAGCCACTCTAAAAATCCGTTAACCGGCCTGACTTTTTGTGCCGGTAACTCTTCGTACGCCGGCTCACTACGCAAAACGCGCGCGAGTGTAGCGGCTTTCTCATTTCCCGTTACCATAAACGTCACCCGCTCCGCGTAATTGATAACCGGCAGGCTCAACGTTATGCGATCCTGTCCGGTCTGCGGCTGCGTGGTTGCGGCCACCCACTTCACTTCCTCTTTCAAAACATCGCTGCCGGGAAACAATGATGCCGCATGACCATCTGCACCCATGCCGAGCAAGACCAGATCGAAACGCGGCCAATCAACGCTTTGAAAGAATTGCTTCAAGTCAGCTTCGTATCGTTCTGCGCTTTCAGATGGAGTTGTCTCACCAATAATGCGGTGCACATTCTCAAGCGGTAACTCGACTCGAGAGATGAGCGAGTCAATTACCATGCGGTAATTGCTTTCGGGCGAATCCGGCGGGACCATGCGCTCATCACCAAAGAACAAGTGGACGCTTGACCAGTCTACATGGCCTTTGAATTCGTCTGTCCCGAGAAATTCGTAGGCGGTTCGCGGAGTCGATCCCCCAGCAAGCGCGACGGCAAATGATCCGTGCTCGCGAATACCTGCGATCGAGTACTCAACGAATCGTTCGGCGGCTGCTCGAGCAACTTGTTCCGGAGCGTCGAAGACGAAAAGTTTTGGCTGATCTTTCATGACATCCGTCGGTGAGGGAAGAAGAGTTTTAAGCAGGTCTCTGTGCGTCCTTTGTGTTCTTTGTGTCTTTGTGGTTACCAACCGCTCAGAATCACCACGGAGACACAGAGAACACAAAGGACGCACAGATTACTGAGTTCCCTTTTGTTTCGCCAGGAGCTCTTCCCATTCCGTGTGAACAAACCCCCGCTCAGGTTTATCAATGCGTTCATAAGTGTGCGAGCCGAAAAAGTCGCGTTGCGCCTGAGTCAGGTTGAGCGGCAGATTCTCCGAACGGTAAAGATCGAAGTAACTTAAGCTCGCTGCAAATGCCGGAATAGGCAAGCCTCGCTGTATTGCGTGAGCAGCAATCATGCGCCATGAAGATTGCGATCGATCGATGCGCGCTTTGAATTCGCTATTGAGCAGCAGGTTCACCAGGTCCGGCTGTCGCAGATACGCATCTTTTATTAGCCCGAGAAACTTAGCGCGAATGATGCAGCCGCCTTGCCAGATGCGCGCCGTTTCACTGAGATTGATATTCCAGCCAAACTGATCGGAAGCAGACTTAATGACGTTCATGCCCTGCGCGTACGAACAAATCTTGGACGCATAAAGCGCGTCGCGAACCGCGTCGATCATTTCCTGCTTGTCTGCGGGCAGCTGGGACGAGGCAGGCGCGCCAAATTGTTTCGCAGCCGCGACGCGTTCATCTTTCTGTGCGGAGATGTTGCGGGCAACAATCGCGGCATCGATGGTGGGGATTGCCACGCCGAGGTCCAGCGCGATTTGGCTGGCCCACTTGCCAGTTCCCTTCTGGCCAGCCTTATCAAGCACAAGATCGAGTAGCGGCTTACCACTTTCCGGATCCTTTACTTGCATTATCTCGGCGGTGATCTCGATGAGATAAGATTCGAGGTCACCGCGGTTCCACTCGCCAAAAATATCCGCCAGCTCGTTAATCCCAAGGCCGAGTCCGCGGTGCAGGATCCAGTACGCTTCGGCAATGAGCTGCATGTCGCCATACTCGATACCGTTATGGATCATCTTTACAAAATGTCCTGAACCACCGGGACCGATGTAGGTAACGCAGGGACCATCCGGGACCTTCGCAGCAATCGCTTCCCAAATCGGTCGAATCTGTTCGTAGGCGTTGCGATCGCCGCCCGGCATCAGACTGGGACCAAGCAGTGCGCCCTTTTCGCCACCCGAAGTGCCCGAGCCAATCATGAACATGCCGGTGGCCTGTAGCTCTTTCTCGCGTCGCTCCGTGTCTTTGAAATAGGAATTGCCGCCATCGATGATGATGTCGCCTGCTTCGAGACCGGGTTTGATCAGGTTGATGGTCCAGTCGACTGGATCACCAGCTTTAACAAGAAGAATGATTTTGCGCGGGCGTTCCAGCGATGCGACAAACTCCTGGGGCGAGTGAAAACCAAATAACTGCTTGTCCGGATGGCGCGCAATAAAGGCGTCAAGGACCGGGGGCTCGCGATCGTAAACGGCAACGGAATAACCGTTGCGCTCGATGTTCAGCGCCAGATTTTGGCCCATCACGCCCAGACCAATCATTCCGATATTTGCTGTGTTTGTCATTGAAATCATTAAAAGAAAGAGCGGGGGCAAGCCCGCCCTCCTAACCTTCGAGGTTTACCAGGTTGAGCAGTGTTCTTATCGCTTGAGTACCTTTCCAGGTTAACAAAAGCACAGTCAAGGTTAATTAGTTCAAGGTCGGGAAGGGCGGCTTGCGCCCGCTTCTTCGTTACCAATCGCCTGCCTAATCATCTCACTTAGCTGGTCCAATCCAGTCAACACATCATTCCCGAGGTCAACACGAATAGCGCGCCGGCCGTGTGACTGAAGCGACTGGAAGTCGCCAAGCGCCTGCGCGTCTTTAAGAACACTGAACGTGTACGGTTCTCCTGGAATTGGGAAGTCAACCTTGTCCGGCGCGGTGATTTGAATGAACACACCTGAATCCGGTCCGCCTTTGTGTAGCTGGCCAGTTGAATGCAAAAAGCGTGGTCCAAATCCCATTGTCGTCGCCACCCTGGTTGCATCCCGAATAGTCACGCGGATTTTCTGTAAGGCCGCTTCCGTTGCCGCTGTCTCTTCCAGATAAGCCAGCAGCGCAACATAATCGCCGGACTTGATGGTTGCGCAGTGAGCTCGTAAAGCATCTTGAACCGATCCGCTCGAGGAAGTCGCGCCAACTTCACCGCTCGAATAAACCGTGAGTTGGCCATCGCTTGCTGACGCCGCCTGCTCTTGTAGTTCTCCTTCGCTCTTATACTTTTCCAGCAAAGCTTTCGTGGCGTCTTTCGACTCCTGCACATTCGGCTGGTCAAATGGATTGATGCCGAGGCGCCAGCCGGCAAACGCTGTTGCCATTTCCCAAATGAAAAACTCGGCGCCCAAATCGTAAACATCGTCGAGTTGGCGATAGACCACCGGATGACCAGCTTCTTCAAGCGCTTTCAGTCGCGGATTTTCCCCGGCGCCGCGGACGCTTATTGAAACGAAGAGTCGATCATCGTCATAACTTGACGGCGCCGCGAGTGGCTCGCCGGCAATAGGAATAATTCCCTTGCCTTCCTTGCCCGTGCTTTCGGCGATCAACTGTTCAATCCATAGACCGAGGCTGGCGAGCTTTTCGTCGGTTACGATCGTTAGCTTGTCACAGCCCCCGAGCGCGCATTCGGCCATCGTCGCTCCTAACAGCGCCGCTGGATTTTCATCGATCGGCGCATCCGCTCCACACACTTCGGAAGCGGCAACAGCACGTTTCAATAATTCAGCAACGTCGAGTCCCATCAACGCCGCGGGCGCCATTCCGAAATATGATAACGCGGAATATCGGCCGCCGATGTCTGGCTGATTTAAGAAGATTTTGCGGAAGTGATCTGCCTGCGCCGCTTTCACCATCTGGGTGCCCGGATCGGTAACGGCAACGAACGAATCACCGGCGTTTGCGCCGGTTTGGGCCACGCGGTCGTACCAGAATCTGTGAAAGACGATTGGCTCGGTTGTGGTTCCCGACTTCGAGGCTACGATAAACAGGCAATGCTGCACATTGATCTGCTTCGCAAAGTTATCGATCGTGTCGGGGTCGGTTGAATCCAACACCAGCAGCTCGGGAAAATCCTGCTGCCGTCCAAAAGTTTGTCGCAGCACTTCCGGGCACAAAGAAGATCCACCCATGCCGCAGACCATCACGTGGTGAAACTGCTGGGATACGCGCACGGTGTCTGCAAAAGTCTTTAGCTCTTCAGCAGCCGCGAGCATTTGGCGCGGCACCGTCAGCCAGCCCAGCGAGTTATTGATGATTTTCTTTTGCGCCGGTTCGTTTTTCCAAAGTGATGCGTCTTTGGCCCAAAGCCGCTCGATTAAATCTGCTTCTTCGGCGTCGGCAAGTGCATCGCGGACTGCGTCGCGAAACTCCAGCGGCAGCGCCAAAGTTTGCCGGCTCGATCCATTGCCGCCAAACTCCTGTCCGGCTTCACTCCCGGCATCATTCATAAGATGTCCGACAAACTTCAGTTTGTCGCTCCCTGGGTGACAAGACCTCCGCAAATTTGGTTGAACAGAAATAGTCTAGCACGCCTACGATATGCGGCCATTGTCACCATTGGAATTTCCGTTTTTCTTGCTTCACAACTAAGTTTATCTGACAATCGATAAATCTCTTTGAAGTGTTTTGGCTCGAGCGCCGTCTAATAAGTACTTATGTCGAAAAGTGATTGAGCTAGAGCTCTGAGAGTGGGAGGAGCGGCCAGCGAGTCGCTAGCCAAAGACACCATGAACATCGCGCGCTGCCGAATTCTGATTGTTGTACTACTTGTTATTGTAAGCACCTTAGCGCCCGCGATCGCGCATCCTGGCTCGGGGATTGTCGTGGATCGGCGTGGGTACGTTTACTTCCTTGATACCGGAAGCGGTGTTTGGGTGATTGACACTCGCGGCAAACTCACACGCCACGACGGCCCAAGGTTTCACTGGATGGCTATCGACGAGGGCGAGCGGCCGTTTGGTCCTCGCCTTCCCAGAATCCCTGACGGCGAAGTCAACGCTGTTGGCGTTAATCCCACACTTCTCCTCTCAAGCGATGTTCCGCTAGTGGTTGGACGCGACGGCGCGCTCTACTACCCTGAATCAGGAACTGATGGGCATCTGCGTATCATACGGTTCACACGCGAAGGCGTTAAGAGCGTTTACGTTACTCTGCCAGCAAAAGCCGCGGGCGGTGACCGGCAGTGGATCAACGGACTGGCCGCAGGTTCGGACGGCTCGCTTTACTACACCCAAGACACGACCGTACGAAAGATCGATGCCCGAGGCGTGGTCTTTACTCTCGCCACCAATATAGCTGTGCCTGACTGCGCCCGAATCCCCGGCATTGAAGCGGCAACACCCTACCTGCGTGGTCTTAGCATTAGTGCGGATGGCACTGTCTTCGTCGCCGCGTCCGGTTGCGGGGCGGTTCTAAAAATCACGCCGCAGGGTAGACTAACGACTGTGTTGCAAACTACCAGTCCATGGTCACCAACAGCCGTTGCGGTTTCTCCGAGCGGGCTCTATGTCCTCGAATACGTCCACACATCCACGGAGGATCGTCTCGCGTGGGTGCCGCGAGTCCGGAAAGTACTTCCCAACGGAACCATCGTCAGCATCGCGGCGGTCGAACGACCGAAAACCCCTTAAATTGGACCTGCACGACCTAAGCTATCTTT
>JBDUCC010000164.1:0-7185 GCA_040003675.1 bacterium
GCGTCTACTCAGCGCGCAGCACTTCGTGGATAGTATCTTGTAACGAGCTTTCCGGCTTTGTCTGACCCGGCGCTTGTTGTGGATCGCGCCAGTTATCCAGTATTCCCACCTGGTGAACGCATTGTAGAGTGCAGGTTGGGGCGCACCACTTCTCGGTGTTGTATTCGCGAGCGAAGTCGTCCATCGTGTACTTCTCGAGCGGAATACCGGGATAGCCGCGCTGCTGCGAGCACCAATGGACCAGGCCGTCCTCACAAATATAAAGATATCGAGCGCCTGCACGACAACGCCAGTTATAAGGCTTGCCTTCGGCGATGCTGTCCTGAAACCAATTCAGCCGCGCATGATCTTTATTGCCGAGCTTCTTCACCTGTTGAAAGAGATCTTTTTCTTTCGGCGAGAGAGGTTTCAAGGTCCCGTCGTTATCGTGAATCACACCAACTGTCGTGGAAAACTTTAACTCCACAGCGCGACTCGCAACCGAAAGTGCATCTTCAGGATTCTTGATGCCGCCGCCAATTACCGAGTTAATATTCACATGGAAATCGGCGTATTCGGAAAGGTAGCGCAGTTTCTTATCGAGCACGCGCAGACTCTTGCGCGAAACTTCATCAGGCTCAACGTTGTCAATGCTGATCTGTAGATACTCAAGACCGGCTTTGTTCAGCCGCTTGATGCGGTCGGGCGTAAAGTAATAACCATTTGAAATCAAGCCGGCGATCATTCCACGAAGGCGAATGTGGTGAATGATGTCGTCGAGTTCAGGGTGCATCATCGGCTCGCCGCCGGAGATGGTAACGATCGACGTTCCTAAAGAAGCAAGCTTATCAAGGCGGCTCTTGATAACGTCGAGGGGCACCGGCGAAGAGTTATGGTCATACTCGTTGCAGTAGCCGCAAGCGAGATTGCAGCGCCGCATTGGGATCAAGTGCGCCAGGACGGGATGACGGCTGGACAGCAAGGCGCGGCTGATGAATCCAGCCTCGCGGAGTTTTAATTTAACGAATTTGCTTTTGCGCATCTTGGGGAACAGGAATCTAATGAACTCGCGCCTAACCTGGTCTATCTGCGCGTCGGAAGGATAGCCACAGAGACAAACAAAGGCAACTGAGCGAGGTTGACCAAAATAAAAAGGGCTCTGGATGCAAGACCTCAGAGCCCAAAAGGCCTAAATTGTTGTTAGTTCTTAACCTTTGACGATCTTTACGTTGGAATCCAGTTTGACGCTGAATTCATCCGACGAGATCCGCGGGTTACGCTCCAGGCTGCTCAGGCGCATGGTCGTGGTGTCGTCATTTTTCTCCACGATCTTTGTTTGCACCGGCATCCCGGAAGAGTCTACCCAAATTTCCGCATACTTGAAACTCGCATTCCCTTTGGGAACGAGTGTCAGGTGGATCGTGCCCACGCCGCCCCACAAAGTTTCTTCGCGCACATCCTTCACCGGTTGAAAGCGCGCCTCGAGCTGCTGTTTGGTCATGTACATCATTTCCAAGACGCCGCCCGCTTTGTTCCGGTTAGATTTTGAGCTGCCCTTGTAGGCCATGTTCAAACGTGGGCGAAACAAGGTGTACTGGCCATTCGCGACCGCCAGAATTTCATGCTGCGGTTTTTGCCATTCAATGCGCACAGAAGCATCACGTCCGCTGCCCGGTACGTAAAGAACAACGCCGCTATATTTTTCAGAGTCGCGCAATTGAGCATTGTATTTTTCCATGCTCAGGCTGGCTCTTAGTGAACGCAACGACTGTCGATTGCGCTCCATCCGGTTCAATACCGCGCTCACCAGGCCGGCACTTTGGGCGCTGGCAGGTTTGGGAGATATGAGGGTGATGGCGCCGACTAGCATCGCCAGCATTAATCCAAGGGGAACTATTTTCTTCATAAGAACTCCTAAATAAAATCCGAAAAAACGGCCTCCTTTTATCCCTGGTTCGAAAAACCTGGCAATTATAAGGGTTGATTACCGTATGTCAATCTTGTAGCCGGTTGTCTTTCCATCCTGGCCGACCACTTTATGTATACCGAGGACCTGCAAATCACTTCGTCCGGTAAAGGCGCGCAGCCGTTCTTGCAATTCGTCCTTATCCTGTGCCTTTTCAACAACTTCAGTGCCAACAACCAGGCTTGAGGCAGATGGGCTTTGATGCGCCCGCCCGCCCGCCCGTTCGCCATTTTCAAACCAGCTTTTTGGCGTCAAAAAGATGAAAATCAGAATAACCACGCATAATATGTCCCATTGCCAACTGCTTCTGGCGTAATTCCAAAAAAATAGCTTTTTTAGGGTTGTCAGCAATTTTGTTCGTCACTTCAGGAGAGCAATTGAGCAAGCGCCACGCCACCCAATCTCACGGCGGGAACCTATTCTAACCGCCACAAAATTCCTTGTAAATCAACTAGATTAGGGTGGGTCATAACCGAACAGCGGCTGCCGGCTCAACAATGTGCCCGTCACGCATTTGTATTATTCGTCGGCACATTGCTGCGGCTTCCGGATTGTGGGTAATCATGACGATAGTTTGGTTGAAGCGGTAGTTCAATTCCTGAAACATATTAAGGACAAGCGCGGAGTTTTCCGAATCGAGATTTCCGGTCGGTTCGTCCGCCAGCACAATGGCCGGTCGCGTCACGACCGCTCGAGCCAGTGCCACGCGCTGTTGCTCGCCACCTGAGAGTTCTAGAGGTTTATGGTGCAATTTGTCCTGGAGTCCCAGCAGACGCAAAACTTCGCGCCGTCGCTCCGGATCCTGACCACCATTGCCGTGAATTCTTTCAGCCAGACGCAGATTTCCTTCAGCGGTGAGTGTGGGAAAAAGATTGAAACGCTGAAACACAAAACCGATTTTTCGCCGGCGGATATCAGTGCGCTTCGCGTCTGATGCCGCAGTCAAATCTTCGCCATCGACAATAATGCGGCCCGTGGTCGGCGTCAGCAAACCGCCGAGCAGGTGCAGCATCGTTGACTTGCCGCATCCCGATGGTCCCATGATGGCCACGAATTCACCTTCATGAACCTCGAGCGAGACCCCTCTTAAGGCCGGCACATCAACTTTACCCACGCGGTAAGTTTTGGTCAGATTGTCGGCTTGTAGAATGGTTCTCATCAGCAATTGAAATCCGTGCTAAGCGGAAGGCACCAGCGCAAGTTACCCGGGAAAGCAAGATGTTAATACAGGCAGAGGTTTAATAGCTACCAAAGCGACCAGACGGCAGCGGCAGTTATTTGGGTGTGACGGCGGCCTTATTGCGCTGCCGAACGTCGAGATCAACTTCGGAGAGTTGCCATCTGTTCTCGAGCACGAAGGCTTCGGGCCGGAATTCCTTATCGACATCAACCGCAGCGGGGGTTTGATAAGTAATGCTCAACTTGTAGTGATCGTGAGGCCGAGTGATTTCGATGCGAGTCGGCAAACGGGCCTGCCCGCTTTCACCAAACGGTTTTTCGTCCCAGTAAGAGACGTCAGTAGTAAGCAGGCCGTTATCGTCAAACGACTGAATGCGTGCCAGCCGAATGCCATTCACGCGATCAAACCAAAACCTGCGAAGCAAATGCGCGTCAGCCGGGCCGGGCTGAGAGAACTCTTCGAGTAGGTAATAACCCCTTACTATGCGCGCGCCTTTCTTTTCCGGACGACTGTCAGCTTCTTCCTGATAAAACTCGCTCTGGGCATACGTCAAACCGCTTTGAGCAGCGGGGGGAATAGGGCTAATCATGAGCGCGTCCGTCAAATGCTGCGGACGCAAATTCGAAAGCGCGCTGACAGTTTCTTTCTCAACCATCTTGTCTTTTTTGCGTTTTTGCGGGTTAGGTTCGGTTCCATCGGCGTCCAGCTTTTCATAAACAGCGCTGTTTGTTCCCTTAACAAAACGGCGATACTTATCATCGCCTTGCAAAACGGCCACCCGGAACGTTTCCCCATTTGAGGTCATTTGCGCGATATCTTTGGCGATGAACGGCACCGCAATGATCAGATAGACCTGGCCGGGACGTTGCAGCGTCACGGTGCCATCAGCCTGACGATACTTCTCTGCGATACCTGAATCGGCGAAGGACGTGTCTTCAAACACGATGTCTACTTTTCCGTGGAGGGAACGCACGCTCGCGAGACGGTTGACCTCAGTAATGAGACGGCTTTTGGCAGCTTCACTTAACGGCGTGAGCAACTGCGGCACCTGCACCTTCTTGTGGGTACCAAACAGTCCACAGCCCGTGTTAAGCGCGAGTGCAAACGTTAGTAACAAGAAAAATGAGATGCGGCTTAGGGAACGTGAATTAGCGGCAGTGGAGTTAACCATTAGCAAACGTCTCGGGGAAACCAACGGAGGTCGTAAGAAAGCGAAAACAGCGGCTCAACCTAACAAAGACGATTTTTGTTGTCAACGCAACCTTTTTTGGAGAGACTCAGTTTGATGTCCGATAAGTTTTAGCTTGTCTTAACGCTGCGACAAACTAACAGGTTGAAATCGTTCTCCTTCTCCCTTTGGGAGAGGGTTGGGCGAGAGGGCGTGTGCGCGTCAAAGCTTCGCACCTTCCCCCAAACCCCTGCCGGAGGGGAACAAAGCATGCAAGCGAATGGCAATCACAGTTCAAGTTCTGGTTTGCCAAATCGGTGGCGCAGTTTATTAATGCTCTTCAGAACTCGCGGTTGACTGACAATCTTGCGCTCCAGTTTTTGCCTGCCGGGTATATCAAGCAACATGATTCCCAACAGGATTGTCAAAATGCCCTGACCGGGTACGCCCGGAACAGACATCACAATCCCCAACGCAACCAATACAACGCCTAAAAGATTTTTCCCGATAACTCCCAGCAGACGAATCGCCGGATGCCGCCCTGACCAGAATGCATTCGGGCGGTCTTCTTTAAAATAGTCTGGCGGGATCTTAACGAGAATAAAAGAGACGATGGCAAGACTGAGCGCGAAACTAACAACGAAAATCACAACGCCGAGCACCACGCCCCGGCGAGTCATCATTGCAAAAATCGTTGTCAGCATCCCGCGGGATTCCCTGTTTGTTCCTGATTGATCTTGCGCCGCTCGGCCACTATCGAATCCAAAGCTTCTCGCACCACTGCTTGCGCGATCGCCGGCAGTTGAAAGTCGGCGTCAACTGCGACCTGCCAAAACTCATCAAGACCCCTCGCTCCGGCGCGCTCCAGCGCATAAGCCTGGAGCAGCAGGTCAATAACATCGGCTGCTTTTACGATACGTGCTTCGGTGCTTTCGCGTTGTTCATAGTCGTCGTAAAGCTGCTTGTATTCGGCTTCGGCGGCGCCGACTCCGGCCACGATATCTGCAAAAGCGTGGGCCTCCGCAAGCTTCCTGGCCGCGGCGCCAAAATAGTGCGTCGCGGTCCGGGGCATGTCGCCAACGCGCGTCTCCGCCCAGTCGTGCAATAAAGCCATGCGTAGGACGCGCTCAATATCCATTTCAAGACCGCGCGATTTAATCTCATCGGCAAGCATCATCGCCGTGACGCTGACACCGAAGGAATGCGAGGCAACCGACTCGGTTCCGTTTGGCAGACCGCGCAGAGTCCAACCAGTTCGGTCGAGGCGTTTCAGACGTTGCAACTCTATTAAAGTGTTAAGCATGACTCTGGTCTGTTACTTTACAGTGCAGTTGTTGTTCGTAACAACGACTTGTGCGGGGGTGTAGTGAGTCAGTTTGATGTCCGATAAGGTTTAGCTTGTCGTAACGCCGCGACAAACTTAAAGTTTATCGACCATTTCCCGCGAAACTAACCGGGATGGAATGCCGAAATAACAAACGGCGGCGCGATTACTCGCGTCGCCGCTTGCCATTTACTGACTGAGTTTGCCGACTATTGTCTCGAAGTGCCGGCGCTGGCAGATTGCGTCAACATCAGATTAAAGGTTGCGCCTTTGTCCAGACGCAGATTCCCGCCTTGCAACGATAGCACCGAGCTGCCTTCGACTGAAGTGTTGCTTGACTGCGAAATTTGAATCCCTCCCAATGAACGACCGGCGCCAGTTGTTGTGTTACCAACAACGTTGCTAGTCGAGTCTACGGTCGAACCGACCGCTGCCGTCGTACTGCCAACGATATTGCCCACAGTAGAGGTGGTCGGGTTGACAACGCCGCCCACCAGGCCGCCGCTGGACGAGCTGCTGGAAGCACCAGAACTGGCCCGGGATGATGATGAACTGCTTGCGTTACTGGCAAACAGATCATCGTCGTTCGAGCGCGCGCTCGCCCTAACGCCCACGATAGAAGTTATCGTGGCTGTTATCGGCACATTCAACGAGCCACCTTCAAGGCGATCAAACAAAAGGCCAACGCGCGATTCACCGTTGCTCTTGGTCTTCTGACTCACTTCCGTGATGTGACCAACTAGTCGTGAACCTTTGCTAACGACGGTGTGGCCTTGAGACTTAATCGCCTGCGTTGTTTTCAAAACAACCTGATCGCCAACTTTGGCTTTGCGCGCGTCGATCGTGCTCTGTAACTCTCCCGCCAGACGGGTTCCGGAATCCAGGTTGATGCTTTTATCGCCTGCTTTGACCGCAGAAGAAGTTTGATTGCTTGCTCCGCCGCTCGCCTGAGTGCTTGTGGTTTGCGCATTTATTGCCAGGCAACACACGAGCAAAAGGCTGGCAGCCAGGATGGTTCTCTTCATGTTTTTTCACCTCTTAGTTTTTCGCCCTCGATACGGGCGTTAATAGACCAAAAGCCGGCTTGAAAATCTTCTTGTGTTCGTTAGTGGACCGTATGCCACAAACGTCAAACCGGAACTGGTCGGGAGACCATGACGTTTCGGCTAGTCTCAGGATGAATCAAGTCTAGAGGGCGTTGCCGTTAAGGCGGCGACATGGAAGTTGCAAATTTATTGTAAATGAAAATTACAGGATGAGGGAATCGCTCTGGTGGAATTACCGGGCGGTGAATGCTTTCCGTCGATTTCGATCAGTGGCTAACGACACCCGTCGTGTTCGCAGCCGCAACCGATCTCCATCACATGCGACTTCTCGGCGTTCTTACAATACTCGCTGCAATACTTGCTGTCCTGCTCCGCCGGACAATCGCAGGCTGGATGGGCGCATATCTTTTCCTGATTATCTGCCATAAACAACTACTGCTTTCTGGTGAGTTTTGCTGCGCTTGATCCTATGACTCGGCGCTACTGCGGTCAAGTAGGCGCGGCCATTCGGACGGGGTCTGC
>JBDUCC010000165.1:0-7080 GCA_040003675.1 bacterium
CAAAAATGGTTGAGCGAATACGGCAAGCTGCATCCGAACGTGCGCATCGATTATCAATCGATTGGATCAGGTGGCGGCATCAAGCAAATACAAGCGCAGACGGTCGATTTTGGTGCGTCAGATGCGCCGATGACTGACGCAGACTTAAAAGCAGCACCTGGCGAGCTGCTTCACATTCCCACCGTGTTGGGCGCAGTTGTTGTTACCTACAACGTAGCTTCAATTACTCAGCCTCTCCACCTGTCGCCTGAGGTGCTGGCGGAGATTTTCCTTGGCAAGATAAAAAAATGGGACGACGCGCGCATCAAGCACGACAACGCTGGAGTTAATCTTCCGGCGGCAGATATCACCGTGGTCCATCGGGCCGACGGCAGCGGCACCTCGTTCGTCTTCACCGACTACCTCTCAAAAGTAAGTGCAGAATGGAAAGATATGGTGGGCGCTGATAAGTCGCCGAAATGGCCGGTCGGTCAGGGTGGTAAAGGCAACGAAGGCGTAACCGGACAAATTAAGCAGCAACCAAACACCATCGGATATGTTGAGTTGGCATACGCGGTGCAGAACAACCTGCCCGTCGCATTGATAAAGAACGCGAGTGGCCAATTCATCGCACCATCAATCGATGCAGTAACGGCAGCGGCGGCCTCAGCTTCGGCGCAAACACCTGACGACCTGCGCGTGTCCATCACCAATTCGGCCGGTGCGAACGCGTATCCGATCTCGAGTTACACCTACATTCTGGCCTACAAGGACCAGAAAAATGCTGAGAAGGGAAAAGCGCTGGTTGATTTTCTTTGGTGGGGAATTCATGACGGCGAGCAGTTTGCGAAAGAGTTGCAATACGCGCCGCTGCCGGCTGAGATCGTTACGCGAGCGGAAGCAAAGATCAAATCAATAACTTCGGGTGGTCAGCCGCTGCGTTGATGTCCGTTGTTTCCTCCTCCCTTTGGGAGGGGTAAGGGGAGGGCGCGAAGCCTGACACGGCGCTATAAGCCTTCTCCCCAACCCTCTCCCAAAAGGAGAGGGAGAAAAGAAACTTCAAACTTTGAAGCCGTAGACAACTTTTGGAGGCGGGCATTAATTCAACGGCCCGCCTCTCGATCATTCAAATGGAACAAGCCATCACCGAACATCAGCGGCCTCTAAAGGTTAACTGGAAACATTTGCTATCACCCACAGGCAATAGAGGTGATGCGGTGTTTCGCGGATTATTGTTCGCTGCTGCGTTGCTGATGGTGCTGATTGTCGGCTCCATGATTTTTGCACTGACGATAAAATCTATGCCGTCAATTCGTCAGTTTGGTTTTCACTTCCTCACAAGTTCCGAATGGAATCCGGTAAAGAGCGAGTTTGGCGCGTTACCTTTCATTTACGGGACCGTCGTGTCATCACTAATCGCGCTGGTGATCAGCGTGCCGCTGTCGATGGGAATAGCAATCTTTTTGGTGGAACAGGCGCCCCGACAACTTGCTCGGCCAATAACGTTCTTGATTGAACTACTGGCGGCGATCCCTTCGGTAGTCTATGGGCTCTGGGGAATCTTTGTGCTGGCGCCTTTTCTGCGCGTCCATGTTGAGCCTCCTTTGCAGCAATGGTTTGGCTGGCTGCCGCTTTTCAAAGGACCAATCACCGGGATTGGTTTACTTACCGGCGGCATCATTCTCGCGATCATGGTGACGCCGATCATTTCCGCGGTTGTACGCGACGTGTTGGCGGCCGTTCCGGGATCGCAGCGTGAGGCAGCGTTGGCGTTGGGCGCGACCAAATGGGAAACAACCCGAGTGGTCCTGGTAAACGGCGCGCCCGGTATTGCCGGGGCGGTGATTCTTGGTTTAGGCCGCGCGATTGGTGAAACGATGGCGGTGACGATGGTCATCGGCAACCGCGCACACATCAGCGCATCGCTTTTTGATTCGTCGTACACGATCGCCTCGGCGATTGCCAACGAATTCACCGAGGCGACGCAGGATCTCTATCTCAGCGCGCTGGTGGAGTTGGGCCTGATCTTGTTTTTGGTGACCTTTGTTGTCAATGCGATTGCGCGGGTGTTGGTGTGGAACGTGACCCGCAAGACGACCGGTGTCGCCGGAGCGGTATAACGCAACTGCTTTCACTTGGACCGCGGGCGTCTCGCCCGCCTTCGTGGAATGCCACGACGAGCAGGGCAAACGAGCAGTTGCTTTTGGAAATGAGATGAGAAAAGTCGATCGATTACGACGCAGCAGAAGCGCGATGATGACCACATTAACTGCGCTTTGCACTGTCGTGGCCATCGGGATTCTGCTGATCATTCTGACCTATATCGCAATGCAGGGCATTAGTTCGCTCAGTTTTCGGTTCTTAGTTGACAGTCCTCGACCGGTGGGCGAAGGCGGCGGCATTGGCAATGCAATCTCAGGCACGCTGGTGCTCCTTGGACTCTCAGCTGCAATTGGACTTCCGTTTGGCATTGCCGTCGGCGTTTATCTTTCGGAATTCGGTGGGGGGAAATTTGGCAGCCTGGTGCGATTTCTGACGGACACGTTGACGGGCATTCCCTCGATCGTTACCGGTGTTTTTGTCTACACGATTGTCGTGGTGCCGTTGAAGCACTTTTCAGCATTGGCGGGTGGTATTGCCCTGGCATTGATCATGATTCCAATCGTCGCGCGCACCACCGAAGAAATGATTAGGCTGGTGCCGCAAAGTCTGCGCGAGGGAGCACTCGCGTTGGGCGCGTCGCAATGGCGTACAACGTTAGGGGTAATAATTCCGGCAGCGGCATCGGGAATCGCGACCGGCGCAATGCTGGCCATTGCTCGTATTTCGGGTGAGACTGCGCCGCTTTTGTTTACGGCCTTCGGCAGCCGCTTTTTCAGCTACTATCTGGACCAGCCGATCGCGTCCTTGACGGTACAAATTTATAACTACGCCATCTCGCCCTACGATGAATGGCATGCGCAGGCATGGGCGGCGACCCTGGTCTTGATGACGATGATACTGTCGATAAATATTGTCGTTCGTATCTTTACGCGCAAGAGGTTTTGATCTGAGATCTGGATCTGAAATCCGCAATTCGAAATCCGAAATCCGAAATTCTTAGGAATGCCCGCACCAACGCTCACAACCAGAATTGCAGTCGCTGAACGCGGCGCCGAGAACACGTCCACACTGACGGCGGCGGCGACCAAGATCTCCGCGCGCAATCTGAATTTCTACTACGGGAAAACCCAGGCCCTGCATGATGTTTCGTTGGAGATACCGGAGCGGATTGTGATGGCTTTCATTGGTCCATCTGGCTGTGGCAAATCGACCCTGCTGCGCACGCTCAATCGAATGAATGACGTCATTCCCGCTACCTGCGTCGAAGGCGAAGTGCTGATGGATGGTCGCGATATTTATGAAGCAGGCACCGATGTAGTCGAGTTGAGAAGAAAAGTGGGAATGGTGTTCCAGAAATCAAATCCATTTCCGAAGTCGATTTTTGACAACGTCGCGTATGGCTTGCGCATTAACCGGCTAACCGCCAGCAAAGCTGAGTTAGCCGACCGAGTAGAACAGGCGCTGAACGATGCTGCTCTCTGGTCCGAAGTGAAAGATCGCTTGCAGACGTCGGCTCTTAGTCTTTCCGGCGGGCAACAACAACGCCTTTGCATTGCGCGCGCCCTGGCGGTACGCCCTGAGGTAATATTGATGGACGAGCCGGCTTCAGCACTGGATCCTATCGCGACTTCGAAAATCGAGGAACTGATCGTCGATTTGAAGCAGCGCTACACGATCGTGATCGTCACGCATAACATGCAACAGGCAGCCCGCGTGTCAGACACCACCGCGTTTTTCCTGTTAGGCAAATTGATTGAAGTGAACTCAACGGAAAAGATGTTCACAAACCCGAGCGAGAAACTCACGGAAGATTACATAACGGGAAGGTTTGGATGATTTAGTGTTCTTTGAACTTTGACCTTTGTACTTTGCTCGCGCAGTCTGCGTGCGTTGTTGGCCGCCACAATCCAATAACGAGAAACAAAGCACAAAGTACAAAGTACAAAGTACGAAAGATACTATGGATCAGCATCGCCATCTTGACGACGAACTAAATTCGCTGCGCGACCGCGTATTGCTTTTGGGCGGTGAAACTGAAGCTGCGCTCGAGCGCGCAATGCACGCACTAGCTGAACGCGACAGCGAAATTGCGCGCCAGGTGCTCGACAACGACGATCGAGTCGATCAGCTTGAGGTCGAGATTGACCGCCAGTGCATCGACATCATTGCCCTGCGCCAACCAGCCGCGCGCGATCTGCGTTTTGTTATCTCGGTCGCAAAAATGGCGCCGGTGCTCGAACGAATCGCGGATCACGCGGCCAACATTGCGCGCGTTGCCCTCGATCTGAACAACGAACCGGAGTTGAAGTCGGTAACTGAATTAAATGGTATGGCCGAACATGCCTTACGCATGTTGCATGAGGCTTTAGATGCGTTTACTGCAAACGATGCGGCGGCGGCGCGCGAGATCATCAAGAGCGACTCGGTAATTAACGACCTCTATAATCACATCTTCCATCAGTTGATCGAAATGATGGTCACCGAACCAGCCACTGCCACGCGCGACGCGCGTCTGCTCTTCGTTGCCAAACATCTGGAACGGATTGGTGACTACGTGACCGACATTTGTGAGTTGACGGTTTACATGGCGGAAGCAGCGTTTATCAAGCATTTCAAGTAGCCCAGAACATTCTTTCCGGAGTTTTGACCGGGAATGAACGCTAAGAAACAGATTAGATTTGCCATTTACCATTTTCCATCTGCCATTTTTCATTGAAAGCAAGCCCAGAATTGATGCGGAGCACTTCTTTGCTTACAAAAGCTAGTTTGTTGTCGTCAAATGAACGAATGAGAAATGGCAAATGATAAATGGAAAATCTTTTCTTCCGGCTTAGTTTATTAAGGCTCTAGGGACATGACGCGACCGATCCTCATCATTGAAGACGATCAAGACATCTGCGAAAGTTTGAAATACAACTTGGAGCGCGAAGGATTGTTGGCCGTGACGGCTGCCACAGGTGAAGCCGGCCTCGCCGCTGCCCTTAACGAACGCGAGCCGCCCGCGCTCATCATTCTCGATCTAATGTTGCCCGGCATGAGCGGTACTGAGTTGTGCCGCCGGCTTAGAAGAGAGCCGGCCACCCGGCGCACACCCATAATCATGCTGACTGCGAAGGCGTCTGAATTAGATCGCGTTACCGGACTGGACCTCGGCGCCGACGATTACATCACCAAGCCATTTTCGGTGCGTGAGCTGCTGGCGCGGGTGCGCGCCGTCATGCGGCGGATGGACGAGACGGCCGGCAAGACGTACGAAGACGATCGCTTGCAGATCGACTTTGACGATATTCGCGTTGTTTGTAATGGTCAGAAAATCAAACTGACAAATAAAGAGTTCAGCTTGCTTTCCGCGCTGGCGCGCAGTGCGGACCGCGTCATCACTCGCCAGCAGTTGCTGGATAACGTTTGGGGTTACAGTTATTACGGCGACGCGCGCACGCTCGACGTTCACATAAGACGCCTGCGGCAAAAATTGGGCGAATGCGGCGACTGCATCGAGACCGTTGTTGGCGTCGGTTACCGTTTCGTCGGCTGTCCCGCCAAGGTTTAGCACGCAGTGCCTAAGGCAGTGGCACGGACTTTTAGTCTGTTTCCCCGGGAAAGCCACAGACTAAAGGAAGGTCTGAACAAGTTTTGTACATACGTGTTTTTCTTCCCCTCCCTTTGGGAGGGGTTAGGGGAGGGTGCGAAGCTTAGCGCGCACAAGCCCTCTCCCCAACCCTCTCCCAAAGGGAGAGGGAGACAACGTCTCCAAGACTCTTAGGATGTGGTTGCGTGGGCGACACAGACTAAAAGTTTATGCCACTGCCTTGCGCAAATTGCTGGAGTAAAAACCGTGTCCAAGCGTAATGCCATCCTGATCGCGGCCGGCGCGATATTTATTGCCGCTTTTCTTTTCCTGCCTTCGTTCACGGCGCGCGCATTCGCGGCGGCTGTCACCCTGCTGGCCGCGCTTGTCCTGCTTGCTAAAGCTCTCTCAAACAACAGCAAAGACCTTTCCGAGACTCTCGAAGACGAAGAGGCCGGCGAAGACGCGAACGAAATTTTTGCGCTCGGCAAATTGTTTGAAGCGACCATGAGCGGCATGCGCGAAGGATTGCTGGTTGTTGATAAGGACATGCGGGTAGTTGCTTCAAATCCGGCAGCCCACCGGCTGTTCAATCTTTCCGGCGGCAAACTCAATTCACAGCGGCTTACGGAGCTAACGCGCAATCCGGCGATGTACAGCGCGTTTCTTGATGCGCTCAAGGGCACCGAGCGCAGCGGCGTAAGAGTGGAAACACATGGGCCAGATCGTTTGATTTTCGATCTTCGCGTGGTGCCACTGGATAGTTCCAATGGGATGTCTGCTAACAAACGGCCGCGCAGAACTAATGCGGTTGCGCCTGAGGGTGCGCTTGGGGTTTTTATCGATGTCACACGGATTGAGCAACTCGAGCGCGTGCGACAGGAGTTTCTTTCCAATGTTTCGCATGAACTGCGCACGCCACTGACAGCCATCCTGGCTTTCGTCGAAACTTTGGAGACAGGCGCTATCGAAGATCAGGAGAGCGCGAAACGCTTTCTTGCCATCATTCGCAAAAACGCTTCCCGCATGAACAGGTTAATAGGCGACATACTCGAGTTAAGCGCGATCGAAGCGGGCAACGTGCAGGTAACGTCTGAAGAGGTTGCCTTGTCCCCGCTCGTCGCGGAGGTGATCTCAGCGCTGGCTGCGAAAGCCGAGGCGCGGGCGGTCTCACTTGCCAATGAAGTAGCGGCGGATGTCATGGTGTTTGCCGACGAACGACGGTTGGAGCAAATGCTGACGAACCTAATAGACAATGCCATCAAGTTCAATCGCGAGGGCGGCAAGGTAACGGTGAAATTTGAGCGTGGCGCTCGCGATCAAATTCTGATCGTGGACAGCGGCGAAGGAATCCCCGCGCAATATCTTGATCGACTATTCGAAAGGTTCTATCGCGTGGACCGCGCGCGTTCGCGCGAGATGGGCGGCAC
>JBDUCC010000018.1:0-23387 GCA_040003675.1 bacterium
GACGTTGGACTTTGGACATTGGACATCTTACGATTGCCGCGCTCTCGCACCCCCTTTCCAGGAGAACACGCATGGCCACCAGGGAAGCCCTTCAGGAAGAACTCAATCCATTCAAAATTGCCAAACAACAATTCAATCGCGCTGCTGACTATCTGGATCTCGACGACTCCACGCGTAACGTTTTAAGCGCTGCAAAGCGGCAGTTGATCGTCTCCATTCCAGTCAAAATGGATGGTGGGGATGTCCAGGTGTTTGAGGGTTACCGCGTGCAGCACAACATCGCGCGTGGCCCCGCGAAGGGCGGCATCCGCTACCACCCAAACGTCACGCTCGATGAAGTGAAAGCATTGGCGTCATGGATGACTTGGAAGTGCGCGACGGTTGGCATCCCGTACGGCGGCGGGAAAGGCGGAGTGATTTGCGATCCAAAGAGCCTCTCGAAGAATGAATTGGAAAGATTGACGCGCCGCTACGCCTTTGAAATAGCGCCCATCATTGGACCGGATCGTGATATTCCCGCGCCCGATGTTTACACGGACGAGCAAACTATGGCGTGGATCATGGATACCATTTCCATGGTCCGCGGCCACACCGAATTGGGCGTCGTAACCGGCAAACCAATATCTCTCGGCGGTTCGCAGGGACGTGCTGAAGCGACAGCGCGCGGTTGTTTGTATGCTTTGCGCGAAGCCTGTCGCGTGAAGGGATTAAATCTTAAAGGCGCGCGCGTGGCGGTGCATGGTTTTGGCAACGCGGGAGCGAACATCGCGCGCCTGGTGGCCGCCGATGGCGCGCGCGTGGTGGCGGCTTGTGATTCCAAAGCCGGAGTCTTTAACGAAACCGGCATAGACATTCAGGCGGCGTTGCGCCACAAAGCGGAAACCACATCTCTGTCTGGTCTTGCTGGAACGAAATCGATGTCGCCCGAAGACATCATTGGAGTTGATTGCGACATTCTTTTGCCTTCGGCCCTGGAAAACGCAATCACGCTCGCGAATGTCGGGCGAGTGAAAGCGAAGATTATTGCCGAACTCGCGAATGGACCAACGACGCCCGGCTCGGATCGGGTGCTGGCAGATGAAGGCGTGTTTTTAATTCCGGACATTCTTGCGAATGCCGGTGGCGTGACTGTCAGTTACTACGAGTGGGTACAGGATCAAAATTCGTTCTTCTGGTCGGAACATCAGATCAACAAAACCCTCGAGCAGACGATGCGCACCGCATTCAAGTCAGTTTACGAAACGGCCCAGCGTTATGACACCGACATGCGGACCGGCGCTTACATTTTGGCGGTGGATCGAGTTGCGGAAGCGACAAGGGTGCGCGGGATATTTCCATAGACTGTCAGTAGTCAGTTGTTGGTGGTCAGTCGCAAAGGATTTGTACCGGATTGATTCAACCGCTGAAGAAGAAGTTTTTCCGGCGTTTTCGAGCGACTGACAACTGACCACTGACAACTGACTGACGAAAGTTATGATTACAATTTACGAAAAGCCCACTTGAACGAAGTGTCGCGAGATGGACAAGCTGCTCCGGGAGAGTGGCGTCGCCTTCGAAAAGGTTAATTACTACAACCAGCCGCTAACAAAGAAGAAGCTTACAGAATTGATTCGCAAGATGAAGATCAAGCCGCGCGAACTGCTGCGCACCAGCGAAAGTATTTATCGCGAGCTTGGTTTGGGCAAAGGTGAGTTCACCGATGAGGAAATTATTTCATTGATGGTCAAACATCCGGATCTGATTCAGCGGCCAATAGTCGAACGCGGAAGTCGGGCGGTGCTGGGTCGCCCAACTGAGAATGTGAAGTCGTTATTGTAAGCCTGCTCTTACTGGGACCGCGGGCGTCTCGCCCGCCTCAAGCAACGGCTTCACTCAACGTTCGGTTGAGTCTGGGAGATTCCAGCGAAGTGGCATTCAGCGAAAGCGGGCGAGACGCCCGCGGTCCCAGTCATGACGCGGCGCCTTACCAAGAGGTTGTGTTGAAGACTAATCAATCAATTTTTGTTTGCCAGAATTGCGGCCATCAATCAGGCAAGTGGCTGGGGAAATGTCCTGAGTGCGGCGAATGGAATTCGCTTGTCGAGGAGCGCGCTCGCCCTCTGCAAAAGGGAAAGGACCGTAATGCTTTCCACACGCGCGAAGTCGAGGCGATTGCCTATTCTGAGATTGAATCGCAGGACGAAGTGCGCATCGCCTCCGGCGTAACCGAGTTTGATCGGGTTCTCGGCGGCGGCATTGTTCCCGGCACACTTGT
Source organism: bacterium (assembly GCA_040003675.1). Classification (GTDB taxonomy): domain Bacteria; phylum Acidobacteriota; class Blastocatellia; order Pyrinomonadales; family Pyrinomonadaceae; genus PSRF01. The sequence continues at coordinate 2,255 of JBDUCC010000018.1, forward strand.
TCTTATCGGCGGCGATCCGGGTATTGGTAAAAGCACGCTGCTGCTTCAAGTTGCCGATCAGCTCAGCGCAAATGGCGCAACCGTGCTTTACGTTTCCGGTGAAGAGTCTGAACGCCAGATCAAACTGCGCGGCGAGCGATTGGGAATCAAAGCTCAGAACCTTTACCTGTTACCGGAAACGAATCTGGAAAACATCTTTCACGAAGTTGAACGTCTTAAGCCGACTGCCATCGTCGTTGATTCAATTCAGACAGTGTTCTCGGCAATGATTGAGTCAGCGCCGGGATCAGTTTCTCAGGTAAGGGAAGCGGCGCACCAGTTCCTCTTGCTCGCGAAGAAACGCACGATTCCTGTTTTCCTGATCGGCCACATAACAAAGGACGGGTCAATTGCCGGTCCCAAAGCTTTGGAGCACGTGGTCGACACTGTTCTTTATTTTGAAGGCGAACGCCATCACAACCATCGAATCGTCCGCGCGGTGAAAAATCGTTTTGGCGCCGCGAATGAGATTGGCATTTTTGAGATGACTGGTGCGGGTCTTATTCCAGTCGCGAATCCGTCGCAAATGTTTCTGCAGGAGCGGCCTCAGAACGTCGCTGGTTCGGTGGTCACTGCCTGCATGGAAGGAACGCGACCGTTGCTGGTTGAGATTCAGGCGCTTGTTTCTGAAACGAAATACGGCACCGGGCGGCGCATGACACAGGGCGTCGATCAAAATCGGGTGGCCCTGCTGATGGCCATGTTGGAAAAACGGGTGGGTTTGCAGATGTTGGGCGACGACGTCTTCGTAAACATTGCCGGCGGCTTGGAAGTTGATGAGCCGGCGGTTGATCTCGGCGTAGTTGCGGCAATCACGTCAAGCTTTCGCAGTAAGCCAGTCGATCCGCACACGGCTGTGTTCGGTGAAGTTGGTCTGACTGGAGAAGTGCGCGGCACCACTCAAGCGGTCGTGCGCGCGCGCGAAGCGCAGGCGCTGGGCTTCAAGACGATCGTTATGCCTTCATCAAATACCGCCGGATTGGAACGCATGCTCGGGATAAGGACGGTGGGCGTACGATCGGTCGAGGAAGCGCTGGAAGAATTGTTTTAAATTTGGAGTGCAGCGGCCTGGCGCGCTTTGATCTTAACGCGGGCGATTTCGATCTTAATTGGTTGAAGGGTAGTAGGGGAAATTGCGCGGTATCGCCTCGTGGGCCAAAGCAGCGTCAGGCCGCCGCACTCCAAAGGCTAGCTGTCTCAGATCAACTCAACCCGATCGCCTTCGCGCACCGCACCGTTCTTCGCCACACTCGCGTAGGTTCCGAGATTTTGGTTCGCCTCTTTAACGATAGTACGCAACACAGAAGGGTCCTTTGCCAATTCTTTTTGCGCGTTGGTGGTCATGCCGCAACGCACTGCCGGCATCTCGCATTTCACTTCTACGCTCCCAATTCGCAAGGTTCGCCCGGTCCACTCTGACTCGAGCAATCCCTCCAGCCCCGGGACAGTGTTGACGAAGAAGTTTGGACGAAACCGGCGCACGTCCCAAGTCGCTTCTTGGTTTGATCGTGACATCACCGCGAGCGACGCGCTCGTCAATACGTGAATCGGAAACGCATCAAAATAAGTGCCGAGTGGAGAAGTAAATTCAAATAACTCTTTCGGTAACTTTGACAGATCCGGAGTTGGTTCATCTTCGGTGCGGCTGAAAGCAGCTCGCAGGGTCGCACTAATCGGAGGAAGTTTTGTTATTGCCGGGAGCAGAGCGCGAAACCCGGGGAGATCCGTGAGCGGCGCAATGACTCGCGCCGCAACGCCGGGACGGCGATAGTGCTCCTTGTTGCTCGCTGGCTGGCGCGGCCACAGTTTCACTTTTTTCCCAAGTACGGCAGACAGTTTCAAGTCTACTTCGGAATCGCCACTACTGACGCTGGAGCCGTCGGGAAACGTAATCATTACGTGGGGAATATTTGCATCGGTCGGCTGCTCCTGATAATGCGATGCGCATTGCATCAGCAGCGGGATGCGTGTACCGGTTTTTATCTCGCTTTTCTCTTCATCTTTCACGGCCCAGCCACGATCGCCCGGCAATCCAAGCGAACCGACCGTGCAGTCGGTCAACTGTTCGCCGGCCATTGACTTCACCGGGTAGCGCCAGATTTGTTGTACTGTTCCTATAAGCATCGCCAATCGATCCAATAATGATCCGCGCAACAATTCACTGGGACCGCGGGCGTCTCGCCCGCAATGAGCGCGAAGCGCGAAAAGGGTTAGGGCAGACAGTTTCTGAAAGAACGCGCGTGTAGCGTGCGTTAGCTGGCGGGACGCCCGCGGTCCCAGTAAATTGCCGACAGGTTCATTGAAAGTGTCTCACCTAAAGATAACAAAACAAACCATGCGAAGTCAGTTCCCCAAGAGCTTGATCGGTGGCATTTGTCTCTGTCGCAATAACTCATTTAGTGCTGCAAGATCCTTCACTTTCAACTGCTCCCACTGCGCCAGCTGCTGATCGAGCAAACGTTTGTAAGTCACAAAAGCTTCACTCGCCTGTGCAGTCGGGGCCGCGTCGGCGCTTTCAACTAATTGCAATAGCGAACCCAACGCGCCATTGATTGAGGCTACCGAAACGACACCCGCCGGCGGCCACTGTTGCTCTACTGCAATCAACTCGGCCGCCTTCTTATCCAGCGCGCTCATCGCTTCGGCGAGCGTCGCATCGTTTGTTCCGGTTTTCGTAATGCTTGTCACCTGCTCGCGCAAATTGCTGATCTGCCCGACGGCCGCAAAGCTTTGGTTCATCGCCTGAACGATTTGCTTGTTAAGCGCGGCCTGTTGATTCAGCGCGAGCGGCGCGATCTTCACGCGTGGATCCATCTTAACTTCAATGGCCGTCGTGTAACTCCGCCCAGCAACAGTGAGTTTCACTTGGTAAATGCCGGGCGAAGCGAGTGGACCTTCCGGAACCATGGTCGCGTCGTCGCCGAAGGCTGCGGCTATGCTGTAACCGTAACGCAGTGCCTGTGGCCGTTCATAACGCAGGTCCCACACAAAACGATTCATGCCAACTTTCTTAGTCAGCGGGAACGGTGGTCGAAACCAATAGGTTGGAAATGCCTGCGTTTCATCAAGCGGCCGCTGCTGATCGTTAGTGGAATACTTCCTAACTAACCCGCCACGCGCATCCAGGATTTCCAGCGTCACTTCTCCAGCCGGCACTGATTGCAAACTGTAATCGATGATGGCGCCGGCAGGCGGATTCTTTCCCGCCGGCGTTTCGGGCGGCAAAGGCGTATCGTGGGCTCCATTCTTTCTGATCCGAATCGCGGTGGCCGGTCGAAACAAGTAAACACTTTCGGTTGTCACCGGTGCGCTCAGTTCTCGCAACGGCGAAATATTGTCGAGTATCCAAAACGATCGGCCATGCGTGGCGATCACCAGATCATTTTCCTTGATCAACAGGTCACGCACCGATGCATTCGGCAGGTTGAGTTGTAGCGCTTGCCAACTGTCACCATCGTTGAAAGAAACAAAAACCCCGGATTCGGTCCCTGCAAACAGCAAGCCTTTGCGCACCGGATCTTCGCGAACAGCATGAACGTAAGTATTGTCCGGGACTCCGTTGGTAATTTTAGTCCAACTCTTGCCGAAATCGCGCGTGCGATAGATGTAGGGCTTGATGTCGTCCATTTGATGACGATCGATTGCCGCATAGGCAGTGGCAGCGTCGTGCGGCGAAGCATCAATCAAACTAATCATGCTCCATGGCGCCAGGCCTTTCGGCGTCACTTCGTTCCACGTTTTGCCTTGGTCTCGAGTTAGCTGGACCAATCCGTTGTCCGTTCCGATCCATATTGTCCCCACTGTGACAGGTGAAGGCGCGATCGAGTAAATGACGCCTTTACCGTCCGCTTCTTTCTCGCCGGGTCGCAACGTCAGATCCGGACTAATGATTTTCCAACTGTGGCCGGCATCGGCAGAGCGGAAGAGAAACTGGGACGAGTGATAGAGTGCGTGCGGCGCTTGAAAAGAAAAAGCGATGGGCGTGGTCCAGGGATATCTGTGCCTTACCTTGTCGCCAATTTCTGCCGGCGTTGGCGAGACGTCCTGAGATTGCCCGGTGCGCGTATCAAACCGGGAAAGGTTACGGCCTGTGCTGCCGCCATAGACGATCTGCGGATTTACCGGATCGGGCAGAATGTAACCACTCTCGTCCGCGCCGATCGGATGCCAGTCGCGAAATGTAATCTGACCAAAGTCGCTGCGGCTGATTACGGCTGCCGACCCGCTGTCCTGCTGAGCGCCGTACACCCAATAAGGAAATTGATTATCGACGGCGACGTGGTAAAACTGCGCCGTGGGTTGGTTGTACCAACTGCTCCATGTCTTGCCACCGTTTACCGTGACGAGCGTTCCCTGGTCCACTCCCGAGATCATGCGTTGCGGGTCTTCAGGATCGATCCAAAGGGAATGATAGTCGTCGCCACCGGGCGCCCCGCGAATTGCCTTGAATGTTTTGCCGCCATCAAGTGACTGGTAAAGGGAAACATTGGAAACGTAAACCAGATCCGGGTTCTTTGGATCGCTGCGCACTTCACCGAAATACCAGCCGCGGCTGAGAATGCGCGGCTCAACGCTGAGGCGCGTCCAACTTTGTCCCGCATCGCTGGAAACGTAGAGACCGCTTTCTTCGGTAGCATCTATGAGGGCGTAGACACGTTTTCCGTGTTGACCTGCCGGCACGTCGATGCCGATGCGACCCACTTGGCCCTTGGGAAAGCCATTCCCGGTGATTTGCTTCCAGTTCTGTCCGCCATCGGTTGATTTGTAGAGCCCGCCGCCGGGGCCGGTCATCGGCGGATAGGCATTCCACGCTACGCGGTGCACATTCCAAAGGCTGGCATAAACTGTGCGCGAGTTGTCAGGGTCGTAAGCGAGATCGATCGCACCGGTGTTTTCATCCTTGTATAGGACTCGAGTCCAACTTTTACCGCCGTCAGTGGACCGAAACACCCCGCGCTCAGTGTTTGGTCCAAAGCCATGGCCGAGCGCAGCCAGCAAAACAATGTCCGGATCTTTTGGATCAATCAGAATGCGGCCAATCTGGCGCGTGTCGTGAAGTCCCAGGTAGCTCCAGGTTTTACCTGCATCGGTAGATTTATAAACGCCATTGCCGAGCGAAATATCCGAACGCATGTCGGCTTCACCGCTGCCGACATAGATGACTTCCGGATTTGAGGTTGAGACAGCGAGTGCTCCGATAGAGGCAACTGGTTGACTATCAAAAATTGGTATCCAGGTTTGGCCTGCGTCGGTCGTTTTCCAAACGCCGCCGCCGACAGAACCGAAGTAGTACGTGTTCGGCTGGCCGCGCACACCTGAAACTGCCAACACGCGCCCGCCTCGATGCGGACCGATGCAGCGCCACTGCATGGCAGAGAAGTAACTGTCGGGTATGCGTGGTTGTGCAAAAACTGGCGACGCGACAAGAGCGATCGCGAAGAGAGTGCAGCAGGTTTTCAGCAGACGATCCATGGCAAATGAGTTCCTCAGAAATTCACTTTTCACTTTAGATTTCTTCGGTCGGCTCCACTCCTTGTTAGATTGCGCTCGATGTGAGCGACTGCCCTTCGCGAGACACACGCAGGAATTACGGTGTTATGAGAAAGGGCCCTCACCTCACCGTAATTAAACGACGCGCGAAGAACTGAGCTAATTCGTGGTCCGGTAGAAGCCGAAGGCGATGGGCCACCTTCACTTGTGTTTCAGTCCATCTCGCCAGGCAATTACCTCGAGTTCGCCGCGGACGGCTTCCTCGACCGTAATGACGGGATGCACCTCGAATACGAAAGCAGGAAGCATTGAACAGAATTTGTGAATGGTCACCGGATCATCGCATTCCATCAGCATATGCCCACCCCATTCGCCGACTCGTATTACGAAGAATTCGATCTTGAAATTGGCGGGCGCCTTCCATTGACCGAATACCTCAAGGATTCGCTTCTGCGCATTCTCGTACTCCATGGGCGAACCCTGCGGGCGTTCGAACCAGCTGATCACATACTTCATCGTCATCCTCCAATAGTGTTGGTCCTCGGAACGTGTCCAATGAATTCCGTATTATACCGCGCATCTCGGCATAAGTACGCCATTTAGTGGTATTATCCCGCTCCGCTCTAAGCCATCAAGTGTCTACATCAGGAGTCAATGTATGCCGACGATTTCGCTCGCATCGCGCCGAAGCTTGGGTTGTTTCCTAGCCTCCAGTTGTTTTCGCAGGTTAGCTTGTATGCTCGCCATCTTTTTCATCGCGTTGTTTTCAATTTCAGTTTCAGTCAACGTCAATGCGCAGCAACCTTCACCCGCACCGACGCCGGATAACAATCCGCTCAAGCCACTGCAATGGCGTTTGATCGGTCCGTTCCGTGGTGGACGTTCCACTGCGGTTAGTGGCGTCGCCACGCAGCCAATGGTCTATTACTTCGGCGGCACCGGCGGCGGCGTTTGGAAAACTACTGATGGTGGCATCAATTGGGAACCGGTTACTGACGGGTCAGTATTTGGGACAGGTTCAGTGGGCGCGATTGGTTTGTCGGATTCAGATCCGAATACGATTTACGTTGGCATGGGCGAGTCACCTATTCGCGGCAACGTTTCGCACGGTGACGGCGTTTACAAATCCACCGACGCAGGCAAAACTTGGAAACGTCTGGGCCTTGAAGACACGCGGCAAATTTCTCGCATCCGGGTGAATCCAAAAAATCCAGACATCGTTTACGTTGCGGCGCAGGGACACGTGTGGGCTCCCAACGAACAACGCGGGGTCTATCGCTCAAAGGACGGCGGCAAAACCTGGCAGAAAGTATTGCACCGCAGCGATAAAGCCGGCGCCTCAGATCTGATTATCGATCCAACCAACGCAAACATTCTTTACGCGGCTTTCTGGGAGGTTTATCGCAAGCCGTGGACGCTGGAGAGCGGCGGACCGGGCAGTGGCATTTTCAAATCGACTGATGGCGGCGACACCTGGACTGAAATCACGCGCAATCCCGGATTGCCTAAAGGAATGATCGGAATAGTGGGCATCACTGCTTCCCCGGCAGCTCCGGATCGACTATGGGCCATCGTGGAAGCGGAAGACGGCGGTGTTTTCCGTTCAGAGAACGGCGGCAAAACCTGGACGAAAGTTAATGAAGAAAGAAGGTTGCGCCAGCGCGCCTGGTACTACTCGCGCATCTATGCTGATCCGAAAAGCGCCGACACGGTTTATGTTCTGAACACCGGTTTCTATAAATCGAACGACGCTGGCAAGACCTTTACATCAATCTCTGTCCCGCACGGCGACAATCACGATTTGTGGATCGCGCCGGACGATCCCAATCGCATGATCAATAGTAACGATGGCGGCGCGAATGTTTCTTTCAATGGCGGGAAGAGTTGGACCGAGCAGGATCAGGCGACGGCCCAATTCTATCGCGTCGCGTTAGATAACGATTTTCCCTATAACATCTACGGCGCGCAGCAGGACAACTCAACTGTGCGCATCGCCAGTCGTACTGTCGAGGGCGGTATCACGCGCCAGGACTGGTACGACGTGGGTGGAGGGGAATCAGGCTGGATTGCTCCTTCACCTAAAGACTCAGAAATTGTTTATGCCGGATCGTATGGCGGATTGATTACGCGTTACGATCATCATACCGGCCAATTGCGCGATGTTTCGCCCTACCCGAACAATCCGATGGGCGCCGGCGCCGACGTTTTGAAATATCGCTTCCAGTGGAACTTTCCCATTCTTTTCTCGCCCCACGATCCGAATACGCTTTATGCAGCAGGTAATGTGCTGTTCCGCTCGTTGAACGAAGGGCAAAGCTGGGAAGTCATCAGTCCGGATCTGACGCGCAATGATAAATCGAAGCAGGGATCGTCAGGTGGTCCAATCACTAAAGACAACACCAGCGTTGAATACTACGCCACGATCTTCACGGTCATGGAATCGCCCTTGCAGAAAGGAGTGATGTGGACCGGATCGGACGATGGGCTGGTCCAGGTGACACGTGATGGCGGTGCAAACTGGCAAAATGTTACGCCGCCAAAGTCGATCATGCCGGAAAGGATCCAAATCAATTCCATCGAGGCCTCGCCGAACGATCCGGCCACCGCTTATGTTGCGGCGACGATGTACAAGTGGGACGACAACAAACCCTATCTTTACAAGACCAGCGATTACGGCAAGACGTGGAAGAAGATTACCAATGGCATTCCTGCTACAGCTTTCACGCGGGTGATACGCGAGGATCCTAACAAGCGTGGCTTGCTGTACGCCGGAACTGAAACCGGTCTCTACCTTTCTTTTGACGACGGAGCCAATTGGCAGCCAATGCAATTCAACTTGCCGGTGGTTCCGATCACCGACCTTGCGGTACATAAACGCGAAAAGGATCTGGTGGCGGCAACGCAGGGACGATCTTTTTGGATCTTTGACGATTTGCCGCTGCTACATCAAATGATGGGAGCCGGCGGCACGAATGCAGTAAGGGAAACAAAACTGTTTCATCCCGAAGATGCATATCGCATGCAAGGGGGTGGTGGCTTTCAACTTCCCGCTCCTGCCACGATTGGAAGCAATCCTCCAAACGGCGCGGTCGTTTATTATTCACTGAAGGCAAAGCCGGCCAGCGATGTTGTTTTGGAGTTTCTCGACTCAACAGGAAAATCAATTCAGAAATTCACGGCGAGAGGACCCAGCGCGCAACCATCGCCGGCTGCAAGTCCTGCGCCTGGCGCACAAGCATCACCTTCTCCGGCACCGGGAGCAGCTCAAGTGACAACGCCGCCGGAAGAGCCGCAGGCTCCCTCTGGAGAAGAATCGGAATCTTTTGGCGGAGCTCGGACGCCGCGAGTTACGACGGACGTGGGTTTGAATCGTTTCGTTTGGGACCTGCGCTATGCGAATGCAGTTAGATTCCCGGGAATGATTTTGTGGGCGGGCGAAGTGCGCGGCCCGCGCGTTCCTCCCGGTATCTATCAGGTGCGGCTGACGGTTGACGGCAATACGACGACGGAAAACTTTGAAGTGAAACCCGATCCGCGTTTGACAACAACCGCGAGCGACTATGCGAAGCAGTTAGAACTTGCATTAAAAATTCGCGATAAGTTGACGGAAACACACAACGGGATTATCCAGATTCGGGATGTACGAAAGCAGGTTGAAGATCTGTTGAAGCGGGTGGCGGGCCAGCCCGGATTCAAAGCTATCAACGACGCGGCTGCAACCTTGAAGAAGAATCTGACGGCGGTTGAGGAAAGTCTGTACCAGACGAAAAATCAAAGCAGTCAGGATCCCTTGAACTTTCCAATTCGCTTGAACAACAAACTCGCGGCGCTGGCCGGCGTGGTATCAAACGGGGATACAGCGCCGACGGAACAGTCGTATGCCGTCTACGATGAGGTGGGCGTGCAGATCGATGCGCAGTTGGCGAAGCTGGCCCAGATTATGAAGACTGACGTGCCCGCCTTCAACCAACTGGTGAAAGACCAGAATATTCCTGCGGTTACGGTGAAGCCGCCCAGCGCGGAACCGAGGCAGTAACTACCGGACCGCGGGCGTCCCGCCCGCAATGAGCGCCCAGCGCGAACAATCCGACCACTCAATGATGGGTGGCAACGCAGCCCAGCGGGCGAGACGCCCGCGGTCCCAGTGCCCGCGGTCCCAGTAAGAAAACAGCGTGTTTGCTCTTCAATCAACTTCAATGTATCTTTAATCATTCCCCCCTCGAACTGACAGATAGCTACCTCTATCTCGTAATTCTCTCCCACAACATAATTCTTTGGTTGAGACCAAGGAGGAGATCACTATGAAAAAGATAGTCTTTGCTTTACTGATCATGATTGCGGCTGTTTCGATCGCGGCCGCTGACACCATCTATTTACGCAATGGCACGCAGTTGCGCGGCAATGTGCTGGGCTACATCAACGGCCGGTTTGCGATTCAATTGACAGCACCGGCCACGTTACCGGTGCAAACTAGCAATCGCGCATCGACTTCGACTCAGCCCAGCTATTCACAAACCACGCGAACGGTGCGTGAGGGCGAAGTGATTTTCCTGCGGCCACGCGAAATCGATCGCATCGAGATTGAGGGGCGCTCGCTGGACGAGGCGCGTTACCAAACGCGTACTGTCGATGTGGCGCTTAGCTCAAATTGGGTTGACAGCGGAGTTGATGTCCGGCGCGGCGAACGAATCCGGGTTGACGCAACCGGCACCATTTACGCCGGTCGCACCAGGATCACTCCAGCAGGCTTGAGCAGTACCGATCCGTATGCACCGCTGCCGCGCGGCGCCGAGGGTGCGCTTATCGGAGTAATCGGGAACGACTACGACTCACCGATTATCGAGCTAGGCGTGACGCGGGAGTTTGCCGCCGATCGCGATGGGCGCATGTACCTGACGGCTAACCGAAGTTCCTACACTGACGCTCGCGGCGCTTTTAATGTTCGCATTCGCAAGGAGCTTGATCTTGCAGCGATGGCCCGAACCAGCGAGGACAGTCGTAACGACTCTTACGATCCGTTTTCAATATCCGGCGAAGGTGATAACAACCCAGCTCCCATACGGGCTAGACAGGGTGGAGGTGGACGACGTGACGACCGCCGCAACAACCGGGTGTTGGAAAGAGTCATCACTGTTCAGGGGACTGAAGCGCGCGGTGCGGATACAGGAATTGATTTACTCTCCGGCGATCAAGCGATAATCACGGCGACTGGAAACATCACCGCGGGCCGCCGCGTCGGTGTGGTTTCGCCCGACGGAGCAACGCCTGGTGCATCGTCCATCTTCGCCACACGGCCGGTACCCACCGCTGGGGTCGGCGCCTTGATCGGATACATACTTTTGGCGAATGGCCAAAGGACACAGCCTTTCGTGGTCGGGAGTCAGATGACCCTAACAGTGCCCAGCGACGGTCGCTTGTTCCTGTTGGTTAACGACGACAACTACAGCGATAACAGCGGTAGCTTTAGCGTGCGGATTCAGTATCCTGACAACCGCTAAACATTGGAGGTACCGCAAAACACAGAAGGGCGGACCGCTTGGTCCGTCCTTTTTTGTTGGCGGGGCTGCGTTATTGCCAAGGTTAAGTCGCGTTTGCAGGAGGTTTTTGGTGACGGGTTGGGGTGGGCGTGGTAAGATTCGCCATCATGCATGCGGATGTCATTATTATCCGATTAATCTTTACCCTCGTTCTCGTTACGGCTGGATACGTGCTCAAACCTATCGGCGGTGATCCGTGGCTCTCTGCCGGTGTCGGTGCCCTGGTTGCAGTCTGCATCATCCTTTTCGAATTAAGAATCCGACGCGCATCTTTAAAGACTCTGATTGGGGCCGCGGTTGGTTCAATCCTGGGAATTATCGGCGCCTATCTAATCGGTTCACTGATCATGAGGCAGGAGTCGATGGCCCACGAAGTGCGAACGTTCTTTACTCTAGGCCTTGTCTTCTTCATGGGCTACGTGGGGTTGATGGTAGGAGCCGCCAAAGGTGAGTATCTCGAGCTCTCGGCCCTCGGCGGCATACTTACTGATAAAGCCTCGCGTCGTGATCTCAAGATTCTGGATACTTCAGTAATTATTGATGGCCGGATTGCCGATGTCGCCGAGACAGGATTTCTGACAGGCACGCTGATCATCCCGCAATTCATATTGCGTGAGCTGCAACAAGTTGCCGACTCTCCGGATTCTTCCAAACGGCAGCGAGGCCGCCGCGGCCTCGACATGCTCAACCGTTTGCAGAACAACGGCTCGCTGGATATCCAAATCGTCGAAACCGATTTTCCGTCGGTACGGGAGGTGGATCTAAAACTTATCGAGTTGGGAAAACAATTGGACGCGGTGATCGTCACCAACGATTTTAATCTCAACAAGGTTTCGCAATTGCGCGGCGTTAGTGTGCTGAATATCAACGAGCTCGCCAATGCACTCAAACCTGTCGTGCTGCCCGGCGAAGCGATGCACGTGTTCATCCTGAAGGAAGGGAAAGAATACAACCAGGGTGTCGCTTATCTTGACGACGGCACAATGGTGGTGGTTGATAACGCGCGGCGCTTGATCGGCAAGAATGCAGACATCGCGGTGACAAGCGTGCTGCAAACCACTGCAGGCAAGATGATTTTTGGACGACTTTGGGAAGATCCCGAGAATGGTACCAGTGGCGAACATCGTGCTAACGGTGCAGCGCGCCGTCCGGTGCGAGACATGCGCAGCAATCCGCCGGTCCGCATAACCGATGGTGATCCAATAACGGAGTCTTAAACAAGTGACAAGTGACAAGCGACAAGTGACAGGTGACAAGTAACGGAAGTACCTTGGTTCTTCTTTTCACTTGTCACCTGTCACCTGTTACTCGTCACTTTCTTTATGAACGTCGCAATCATAGCCGCCGCCGGGCAAGGCACCCGGATGGCAGGCGAGCGGCCGAAACAGTTTCTCGAGCTGGCGGGCACGCCTATCATTTTTCACACACTGCAAGCGTTCGAGCGGTGTGATTCCATTCAAGAAATCATTGTTGTAATCCCGGCAGCGGAGTCGGCAGGCTTTCTGTCTCTTGCGAATAAGCACTCGCTGCGAAAGTTGAGCAAAGTTGTGCCGGGCGGAACGACGCGAGCCGAATCGGTATTGTGCGGGTTGCGAGCAGTGCGCGAAACAACGGTCGACATTGTCGCGGTCCACGACGGTGTCCGGCCCTTTGTCACTCCGGAAGAAATCGCGCGCACGATCGCAGCAGCTCAGGAAGCAGGTGCTGCAGTCCTCGTTAGTTCTCCGGTTGACACAGTTAAGGAAGTCCGCGATGGCGCAGTCGTAAGAACCTTAAGACGGGGTGAACTACGAAACGCGCTAACCCCTCAGTGCTTTCGCTATTCATTGCTGCGCCGCGCTTATGAGGAGGCGGACGTCACGGAACCGGAGTTGACCGACGATAGTTCTTTGGTCGAACGCCTCGGCCAAAGAGTTGCTATCGTGGAGGGCAGCGCGCGCAATATCAAAATAACTTGTCCCGAAGATCTCACAGTTGCCGAAGTGTTGCTCAAAGAAATGAGCTTTGAACCTGGTGGTTGACTTCTGACTTCAGACTTCAGACTTCTGTATTCTTCTATGTTCCGCATCGGTATCGGCAGTGACATACATCGTCTGGTCGAGGGGCGACCGCTCACGTTAGGTGGCGTCCACATTCCTTCTGATCGTGGCGCAGAAGGTCATTCGGATGCCGACGCATTGCTACACGCAATCAGCGATGCAGTGCTCGGTGCTTTGTGTGAAGGCGACCTTGGGGTGCATTTTCCAGACAGCGATCCGCAATGGAAAAACGCAGATAGTATCCAGCTCCTGTCGCGGGTCGTCTGGCTGGCACACGAACGAAACATTCACATTGTAAACGTTGACTCGACGATAATGCTCGAAGCGCCCCATTTACGTCCTTATATTCTTTCAATGCGCGAAAAGATTGCAGAGGTGCTGGCCGTTGATCTTGCTTGTGTGAGTATCAAAGCAAAAACCGGCGAGGGTCTTGATGCAGTTGGACAGGGACTCGCGGTGTCGGCGCAGGCGGTAGTGCTCGTCAAATCGTAAGGCTGAATGTAAAGCAAACTGTTAGTTTGCGGGGATAGGTTAACTCTCAACTGTGAGCCAACGAGCCGCCGCAAACTAACAGTTTGCTTTACCCGGAGTGAAGAGGAAACGATTGAGACCGCAGGACGTCATTCGTAAAAAGCGCGATGGCGCGCAACTTTCGCGCGAAGAGATAGTTTTCTTTGTTGCCGGCGTCACGGGCGGGACGATCGCCGACTACCAGGTCAGCGCCCTGCTGATGGCAATCTATCTCAACGGCATGAACGATGCCGAACAAGAGGTCCTCACCGAGGCAATGCTGCATTCGGGAAACATTCTCGATTTCTCCGCGATTGAAAAACCCAAAGCTGATAAGCACTCGACCGGCGGCGTCGGCGACAAGACTTCCTTGCTGATTGCGCCGATGGTAGCGGCGTGCGGTGTTTGCGTGCCCATGATTTCAGGCCGTGGCCTGGGCCACACCGGCGGCACGTTGGATAAGCTCGAATCGATTCCCGGCTACCGTGTAAATCTCGACGCTTCAGAATTCGAGAAAGTTTTACAAACAGTTGGTTATGCAATGTCCGGTCAAACCGCTGAACTAGCGCCCGCCGACAAAAAGATGTATGCGTTGCGCGATGCAACCGCCACGGTAGAAGCGATTCCACTCATCGTGGCTTCAATAATTTCTAAAAAAGGCGCCGCCGGATTGGATGCGATGGTTATCGATGTAAAAGTCGGTTCCGGCGCCTTCATGCGCGAGGAGGCCCGCGCGCAAGCATTGGCCCATGCGCTCGTGAAAACAGGGAACTCCTGCGGTATTCGCACGCGCGCTTTGCTTACTGACATGAATCAACCACTCGGTCGCGCGGTGGGAAACTCAATTGAAGTGAAAGAGTGCATCGAGCTCTTGCGCGGCGAAATTGACGACGGTGCTCGTCCTGTTCTCGATCTTTCCATCGAGCTGTCAGCGCACATGCTGGTGCTGGCACACGTCGACGATTCACTAGACGCCGCTCGCGGGCGGCTCAAAAATATTCTATCGTCGGGCAAGGCGTTGGAAGCCTTTCGTAACAACGTTGCGGCGCAAGGCGGTGACGTTCGCGTGTGCGATGCGCCTGCCAGGTTTCTTCCTTTGGCGGAGGAATCGTTTAAGGTAGAATCGCGGCGTTCAGGTTTCGTTACCAAAGTTAATACGGCCGATATCGGTCATGCCATTGCGGCAATCGGCGGGGGACGCGTGCGCATCGACGATGAGATAGATCCATCAGTCGGGTTCACAACGGACGTCAAGATTGGAGATCGCATTGAGGTAGGCGCCGGCATTGGCACGGTCTACTGTCGCGATGAGGCGAGAGCGACAGAAGCCGTGAAAGCTATTCAAGCCGCCTACGAAATTGGCGACGCGCCTTTGGAAGAACTGTTGTTGGTGAAGGAAGTAATTAACGAATGAAGTTGGTGCTCTGGTCCACGGTTTCCATTTTGCTACTGCTTGCGGCGTTTGGCTCCGGCTGTAACCGTACGAGTTATAGCGCCGACGACCCATCCAAAATTCATGTGGGCATTGTTTTCGATATCGGTGGCAAGGACGATCGCTCCTTTAATGCGGCCGCTTTTGCCGGCGTAAAATGCGCCGAAACCGGTAATTGGCCGGACGGAACACCTTGCGGCAAGCCATCGTTGAACATCGTTCTGCGTGATATCGAACCAGGAAATCCCACCTCGATTGAACCTGCCATGCGTGCATTTGCCGAACGCGGCTATGACCTAATCATCGGCGTTGGTTTTGCGCAGGCCCCGATCATGGAACGCGTGGCAAAAGAATATCCCAACATTCGCTTCGCGATTGTCGATGGCGTTAGCGACCTTCCCAATGTCGCTTCGCTGGTTTTCAAAGAGCACGAAGGCTCGTATCTGGTGGGCATGCTCGCGGCGAAGACATCCAAAACCGGAACGGTAGGATTCCTCGGTGGAATGGACATCGGCCTAATCCACCGCTTTGAAGGCGGATACGAAGAAGGTGCGCGCGCCGTCAATCCCAATATTCGTGTTATTCAAAACTACGTCGGCGTTACTGATTCGGCGTGGAACAATCCGGGTAAGGGAAAGGAACTGGCACTGGCCCAAATCGACAAAGGCGCCGATGTGATTTTCACTGCTGCCGGCAACTCCGGACTGGGAGCATTCGACGCCGTTGAGCAGGCCGGCCAACAAAACGGACGCGCCACGCATTTCGTGATAGGCGTCGATTCAAATCAGAACATGGTCAAGCCCGGTTACGTCCTGACCAGTATGGTCAAGCGAGTAGACAACGCCGTCTACTCGATCGTCGAGGATGTCGCTCAGGGAAATTTCAAGGCCGGCTTTCACGTGTATGGACTCGACCTGGACGGCGTGGGCTATGCGATGGACGAATACAACAAGGACCTGGTTACTCCGGAAATGATTCAGCAAGTCGAAGAAGCAAAAAAGAAGATCATAGCCGGGGAAATCAAGGTTATCGACAAGATGGCCAAATAAACTGCGTAGAGCTTTGTACTTAGTGCTTAGTACTTTGAGAAACACCCGCCGCTTGAGGAGTTCCATATGGAGAGAACTAACTTCGAGAAGTTGCGGGTTTACCGACTTGCGGAAACCCTTGCGGATGGTGTTTGGAGTGTAGTCCGTACTGGGATTACCTCGCGAGAGACACCGTTGGAAAACAGATGATCAGAGCTGCCGACAGCATAGGCGCCAATATTGCTGAGGGAACCGGGCGAGGAAGTCTGCAAGACAACCGCAGGTTCATACGAATGGCCCGGCGTTCATTGTATGAGACGCAGCACTGGCTTCGACGTGCCTATAAAAGAAGTCTTTTGAGTAAACAGCAAGTTGCTTCGCTAACGCCGATTATTGGCGAGCTCACTCCAAAACTAAATGCGTATTCTCGCTCCGTAAATACCGCGGCTTTAGTTAACAGAAATTAAAGTACAAAGAACAAAGTACAAAGCTCGAAGGCGTAAGGCCGGGATCATGTTAGAGCTACGCAACATAACAAAGCGCTTTGGTGACGTGGTCGCAAATGATCGCGTTAATATCACGGTGCAGCCGGGGACCATTCATGCGATCGTTGGTGAAAACGGGGCCGGCAAGTCCACTGCGATGCGTATCGCTTACGGCTTTTACAAAGCTGATAGCGGCGAAGTTCTTGTCGAAGGGCAGCCAAGAGAAATCAACAGCCCGCACGACGCGATTGCGCTCGGCATTGGCATGGTGCACCAGCATTTCATGCTCGTCAGCACCATGACCGTTGCGGAGAATATCGTGCTCGGCGCCGAACCCGGCAGCGAAGTGGCACTCGATCTGAACAAGGCGTCCGCTGATATTCAAAAGCTTTCAGAAGAATTCAAGCTCGCCGTCAACCCTCACACAGTTATCGAACATCTCTCGGTGGGCCAGGAGCAGCGCGTTGAGTTGTTGAAGGCTTTGTATCGCCAGGCGCGGGTTTTAATTCTCGATGAGCCTACCGCGGTGCTCACGCCGCAGGAAGTCGACGAGTTTTTCGCTATTCTGCGCGGCATGCGCCAGCAGGGAAAAACTGTGGTCATCATCACGCACAAGCTTTCTGAAGTTTTGGCGATCTCCGATGAAGTAACCGTGATGCGCGACGGTCGCGTTGTCGGGCGTGTGCAGACGAAGGATACGAACGCGGCAGAGTTGGCGCGCTTGATGGTTGGCCGCGAAGTCTTGCTGCGAGTTGAAAAGCCCGACGCAGATGTCGGCACCACAGAGCTCTCAGTCAAGAATCTTTCGGTGACGAGTGTCGCTGGCACGAAGCGCGTCAACGAGATTTCTTTTGAAGTACGAAAAGGCGAAATACTGGGAATTGCCGGCGTCGAGGGCAATGGGCAAACGGAGTTGATTGAGGCGCTCGCGGGGCTCGTACCAGCGGCGCGACTGACGGGCGAAATTCGGTTAGAGGGTCGCGACATCACGCGCGTTGACGCGCGCTCACGACGAGAGTTGGGTATCGCGCACGTTCCGGAGGATCGTCATCGCCGCGGCCTGTTGCTTGATTTTAGTCTTGCTGAGAATTCGATTTTGGGCGTGCACTATCGGAAGCCGGTCGTTTCAACGGCCGGGGTGTTTCTCGACAACCAGGCGATTCGCAAACGCGCTTCGCAGATAATTGAAGATTTCGATGTGCGTCCCGCCAACCAGGAATTGCCGGCACGCGCGCTATCGGGCGGCAACCAGCAGAAATTAATTATTGGTCGCGAGTTTGATTTGCGTCCAAGGCTTTTGCTCGTGTCACAACCAACGCGTGGCGTTGATATCGGCGCGATCGAGTTCATACATCGCAAGCTGGTTGCGCTGCGCGATGCCGGCTGCGCTGTGTTGCTTGTCTCCGCCGAGTTGGAGGAGGTGACTGCGCTTGCCGATCGGTTGTTGATAATTCATGAGGGGCGCATAGTCGGCAACGTAGATCCAAAGGTTGCGACGATTGAAGAGATTGGCCTGCTGATGACTGGCGGCGGCGGGAGGCATGGAAGCTGATTGAAAGTTCTTTTGAACTTTGTACTTTGTGCTTTGTGTTGCAATCGCTCCTCGTTCTTGTGCCGCGCAAGGTCACAACACCAGGAACGAAGTACAAAGATCAAAGTACAAAGTACAAAATGCGAATATGAGATTTAAGATCTCAGATCTCAAATCCCGAATCTATGAAACTCTGGCGTGAATTGATGTTTCCACTGATCGCCGTCATCGCGGCTTTCATTGTTGGCGGCATCTTGATTCTCATCATCGGCGATAATCCGATCGTCGCCTACAAGCTACTGATCGGCAGTGCCTTGTCGTGGCCTGACGGTATCGGCTACACGCTTTTTTACGCGACGCCGTTAATCTTTACCGGACTTGCCGTTTTGGTCGCCTTTCGTTGCGGGTTGCTTAACATTGGCGCGGAAGGACAGTTGTATGTGGCGGCGTTTGCTACCGCCTGGGTGGGCATTACGTTTGCGCACATGTCAGCGTGGCTGCTGCTGCCGCTTTGTTTCCTGGCCGCAATTGTTGCGGGCGGTTTCTGGGGCGCTATTCCCGGAGTCTTGAAAGCGCGGTTCGGTTCACATGAAGTCATTAATACCATCATGTTGAACTTCATCGCAGTTGCCCTGTGCAGTTACTTCACGCAGTATCACTACAAAACGCCGGGCGATCCGATTATGCAAACTACTGAGATCGGCGGCGCTGCCCACATCGCCCGCATCGGAAGATTTTTGCCGGGATTTCCTGAACGCATCCCGCTCAATCTGGCATTCATACTGGCACTGCTCTGTTGCGTGCTTGTCTATCTCTTCCTGTGGCGCACGAAGTGGGGCTACGAGTTGCGGGCCACGGGCTCGAATCCGACTGCGGCTGAATATGGCGGCATCTCGATCCGCAAGCAGATTATTATCGCGATGACGATATCAGGTTCGCTCGCCGGCATGGTCGGCATTAATGAAGTGCTGGGTTATCGCTATCGTTATTACGACGGATTTTCTGATAACTATGGCTTTGCAGGAATTGCCGTGGCTCTGCTTGGACGCAACCATCCGGTAGGCGTGCTGCTTGCGGCGCTTCTATTTGCGATTCTGCAGCGCGGTGGTATCCACGTGGACGGGTTTTCGCAATACGTTACCAAAGACATCGTGCAGGTGTTGCAGGGCATGATCATTTTGTTTGTCGCGGCTGAAGCGTTCTTCCGCGGTTCATTCGGGCGATTTGGTTTATTGCGGCGCTCAAAGGTGTAAAGCGATGGCTGAGATTTTCACGATTGCGCTTATTTGGTCCACCATTCGGTTGGCTACGCCGTTGATTTTGGCGGCCCTGGGAGGAATGTTTTCTGAGCGCGCAGGTATTATCAACATTGCCCTCGAAGGCATGATGCTGGCTGGAGCATTCACCGCTGCAGCGGTGACCTATGCAGCAGGTAATCCTTTTGTTGGCCTGGCTGCGGGCGTGGCTGCCGGAATGCTGATTGCCGGTATTCATGCAGTAGCCTCAATTCGCTATAAGGCCGATCAGGTGGTGACGGGCACTGCAATTAATATTTTGATGCTCGGTCTGCCTGCCTTTTTGAGTGGCGCGTTCTTTCTCTCGTCAGGATCAACGCCGCAAATTCCGAAAGACCATCTCATTCCCTGGACCCCTATTGTCATTTCATTCGTGCTTGTGCCACTGACTTGGTACGTGCTCTATAAAACACCTTTCGGCTTGCGGCTCAGATCGGTTGGGGAGAATCCTGAGGCTGCGGATGCGGCGGGTGTAAATGTTTCGCGAATTCAATATTGCGGTGTGTTGCTGTCAGGAGCGCTTGCAGGTATTGGCGGCGCTTATCTTTCAATCGGTCAATCGTCTCTGTTCACGCGAAACATGACTTCCGGTCGCGGCTTCATAGCTTTAGCCGCGCTCATCTTCGGCAAGTGGCGGCCGGTGCAGACGTTGCTCGCCTGTCTGTTGTTTGGCTTCACTGAAGCCCTTTCCATCCAGTTGCAGGGAACGATAAAACTGCCCGTCCTCCTGGGGACGCTGTTGCGGCAAACCCCGGGCGACGATATTCCAGTTCAATTTATTCAGATGGTCCCCTACCTCCTAACAATCATTGTGCTCGCCGGCTTCATCGGCTCGTCTCGTCCGCCGCGCGCACTCGGCATTCCCTATCAAAAGGAGAAGTAGCGTCCAACGCATTTCAGATTGTGAATGAATGAACGGAAACGTGTCTGAAGCTAAGGCCCAAACAGATTTGTATGCACGCGCGGAGCGGGCAGCAAACGAGATTCGTGCGCGCACCAGCGCCAAATCTCGCATTGCGCTCGTGCTCGGAAGTGGTCTCGGTGGGTTTGCCGAAGAGTTCGCAGATTCAGTAGCAATTCCTTATGCCGAGATTTCAGGTTTTGCAGCCTCCACGGCGCAGGGGCATGCCGGCCGCCTAGTTATTGGTAAGATCGAACAGAACAACGTGGTGGCGATGCAGGGCCGAGTCCATTTTTATGAAGGCTACTCCCTCGAGCAAGTCACGTTTCCGATCAGAACCTTCAAACTGCTGGGTATCGATACGTTGATACTGACAAACGCATCGGGCGGAGTGAATGTGCAACTGAGTCAAGGCGCGTTGATGGTCATTAGCGATCATGTGAACTTGATGGGAGTGAACCCGCTGCGCGGTCCCAACGACGAGCGTTTTGGCGCGCGCTTTCCCGATATGACTGAAGTTTACTCGCGCGAGTTGCAGGAGCTGGCGATTGATGAAGCGCGCGAATTAGGCGTGAGTCTCCGGCGGGGCATTTACGCAGGATTGGCCGGGCCGAGTTATGAAACTCCCGCTGAGATTCACATGCTGCGCTCGTTCGGGGTCGATGCGGTCGGAATGAGCACCGTGCCGGAAGCGATTGTGGCCCGACAGATGGGCATGAACGTGCTCGGCATTTCGTGCATCACCAATATGGCCGCCGGAATTAGCGAACAACCTATCAATCACGCAGAAGTGATGGAGACTGGGGAACGTGTTCGAACAATCTTCGCGCAATTGCTGCGACGAAT
>JBDUCC010000166.1:0-6821 GCA_040003675.1 bacterium
TTGCCGGTACCACACCATACTCGTGTAGACGTAGTTTCCCTTGCCGTACTTTGCGACCAGCAAGCCACCGGTTAAAGGCTTCTCGCCCGGGTCGTTCATGGAAAACAATGCGGTGAAGTGATTGTCCCAATCTTTCGGATAGTAGAGGCCACGCTCCTGAATCCAGTTATCAAAGTCGCTCAGTCTGATCATGTTAGGAGAGTTCAGCAGCGGATGAGTGGGTTGCAGAAACTTAACCGGCGCGGTTTCGTCCGTGACGCGTTCGTCGCCGAGCAGCAGTGGAAACGGCGCTAGCTGCGGCCGATTTCGTTTAGGGTCGGGGTTCCACTCATTCGATTTGTGATAGAAAACGACCAGCGTCCCGCCGTTGTTAACAAACTCAAGCAGGCGGGAATTTGCAGCAATCAATTCCGGGTGCGCTTCGTAGCCGCGGTTGTCGATGACGATTGTGTTATACGCCGCGAGGTCCGCACTCTTGATGTCGTCAACAGTTAGAGCTTTGCCTGATACGCCAAGTGCGGCGAGCGAGCGTTCGATAGTTTGATCAAAACTTTGCACGTAACCAACCTGTAAGCCGGTCGCGACATGCGCATCGCTAAAGCTGACCGGAACTGTCGCGTCGGTAATTGAAGCTTTGTTTTTATCGACGATCGAAATCCGGATTGAGCTGGAGCGTCGCAGCTCGGGCAACGTTCTGCGGCCGGGAAGAGCACTCTTCGCCGCAACCTTTTCGTCGCGGGTTTCACCGGGCGCCATTACCAGCGGAAACTCCGCGGAAACGACGTTTCCTTTGAGGCCCGCAAGTTCCATGCGGGTGGCGCCGCGAAATGGGACTGCCAAGTGGTTGACGAGTTTCAGTTCGAAAGCGTCACACCGGCTTAACATCTCTTCGGTGCGCACACACGGTGACGGTGAAACGCTGAGGATTTCAATTGCCGGTACCACCTCAAGTTTCTTTTCACTGCTTAGATCAAAACGGACGCCGTCGATGTCAACTTGCGCGGTCGCAACAAAAATGTTTCCAAACAGAAGTCCGTCATAAAGATGCGCGGCGGTTGGAACTGTGATTTTTGCTCTGTTGGGCGTGACCAACTCAACCGTTCCGGCAGCTTGCTTATCCGGCAGCATCTGGTCCGCTATTTTTACCTGCAGGTTCTGGCCCCAACCGTTCAAGGATACCTTGTCGATTTCCACTGAGCGGTCGCCCTTGTTTTCCAAGTTCACCGTGAAGGTGGTCTTGTTTCCCGGAATGAGTTCTTCATTACCCAGCGCTATCGTCAGGGAAATATTTGCGGCGGCCGCGAGCGCACGATCGAAACGCGCCTTCATCATTTGCGCGCGTTCGGGATCCGCCGAGTTGGCTTCCGCTGAAGGGTTGCTTTTCCGCCATTCAATCAAACTCTCGAGCACGACCACGGGCTGGTCCAGAAAATCGATCAGCGTCGCATCCTGAGTCTTGAACGGCGTGATCTGATAAGAGAGCGAATCGGCGACTTTCAAGCCGGCGAGAAACGGTATTGAAGCAGCCGGCAGGGGCGGAACATTCGTCGCTTCGCGTACCAGTTGGTAACGGATCAATGGCAATTTGCCGCCGCTACCGCCGCGCATCCGCATCAAATCTTCAATCGTCTTTGGCCATGGACCTTGCGTGGCGTGTTCCTGAAGCGCGTCGAGCGCTTGTTCAGCGAAGGAACTACTACGCACCGGATCAACTTCATTCGGATCGATGGCCACGACTTTATCCGGAGCGGCAGGTTTGGTGTTGGCTCCGAAGATGCGCACAAAAAGTCTTTGCGCCTGCCACGGTTTCAGTTGGCCTAATTGTTCGGGAAAGCGTTTTGGATCAGCGGCGGCATCGAAAGCTTCGAGAATCAGAATGCCCGTCGCCTGATGATGACCATGTCCTCTGGCGGTGTCGTGATTGGTAATGATCACATCGGGGCGCAGTTCGCGAATTTTCAGCACCATGCGACGCAACGCTTCCTCGTGTCCCCAAAACCGGAATGCCTCGTCGGCTGACTTTGAAAAACCAAAATCCTTAAGACCAAGGAAATATGGTTCTGAACCCTGGATGCCCGCCGCGGCCATTGTCTCGCGCGCGCGAATGACGCCCAGCTCTTCGTAAAGCTCAGGCCCGACTGCGTTCTGGCCACCTTCGCCGTAAGTGGAAAACAAACTGACAGTGTGCACGCCGAATTTGCGACGCAACGTTGTTAGCGTAGTTCCGTCTTCATCATCCGGATGCGCGGCTACGCACATCACCGTAAAAGGATTCGTCAGATCCAGCAGTGCCTGATGGAGCTCAGCTCTGCGAATTGCTGGAGTGACGGGAGTTGGTGCGGGAACAGGTTCCTGCGCTCGCGTTGGACCAATCGATGCAAGCGACAGTATTGCGACGATAAAGAGAGCGCCGACCTGCTGGTATCTTTTGAAGAATCTTTTCATATTCCTGTTTCTTGTTACGAACGTAGGCGCTCTAGTTTTCCCGCCAGCATCATGCTGACCGCGATGATTGCCATCAGCACTACGCCGTAAGCTGCTGCGGCGCCCAAATTGAAATCGCGCAGCTCCGATGCTATTGCAATTGAGATGGGCCGGTTACCCGGCACAAACACCAACACTGAAGCCACATATTCGCCCAGCGCGATTACAAAAGCCAGCAACGTCCCTGCCACCGCTCCGGGCCAAACCAACGGCAACGTAATGCCAAAAAATCTTTGCCGCCAACGCGCACCCAAACTGCGACCCGCCTCCTCGAGTGCCACATCAATTTGCTCCATGCTTGCCTGCACGGAACGCACGACCAGTGGCATGAAGCGCAGAAAATACACGACCGGCAGAATCCAAAACGTACCGACGAGAATAAACGAGCCGGTCAGCGCGGAAGGCTTGCCATAAGCTTCAGCCAGCGAAACCGCCACCACCGTTCCCGGCAGCGCCCACGGCACAAGTATCAACCACGAAAGTACACGATGCCACGCGCGCCGGCGCTTTCTGACGATCAACGCCGCGACGCAGAAACTCCAAAGTAGCGCGGCAACCGCAGCAATCGCCGACATTGATAAGCTGTTGATAAAAACCTCGCGCGCCGCGGTATCAGAAAAAATCCTGGTGTAATTTGCAAGCGTGTATGACGGTGGCAAAGTCTGCGTGGTCCAACTGCCTTCCTGGGCAAAGCTCACCACCACCAGCGTTAACACAGGCAGCACCAGCAACACAGAAAACAAAACACCAAGCGCGATAGCCACAGCGCGCGTGCGCCCGGTCGCTATGCTGCGGCGCGTCTTGGCCGCGCCTTTCATTGCTGCCGCCGCAAAGCGCCGCGTCCCTTCGTATCTTTGAAAGAAAACGAGGGCACTAAGCGAAATCACCGCGAGGATTACTGTTTCGGTTAAAGCGAGCGTCAAGTCGCCACGTTGGCGCGCGGTGTAGATTTCCAGGGTAAGCACGCGAACGCCGCCGCCAAAAAGTAACGGAGCGCTGAAGGAGGCCATTGAAGTCATGAAGGTGAGCAGTGCTGCTGCAACCAGCGCCGGCGTTAGTTGCGGCAGAACAATTCGCGTCAGCACGCGTGCTCGGTGTGCGCCTAAACTTCTGCCTGCCTCCGCGAGAGCGGCATCGATGCGGCTGAGTCCCGCGCCCGTTAGCACATAGAAAAACGGGTACATCGTGTAGGCATGGAACAGCAATAATGCCGGCCAGCCGCGTAACGACCACGGCGCGCGTTCAAGATTGAATAGCGACTGCGCCACACGTGCCAGTATTCCTGACTCGCCACAAAGAAAAATAAATGCGACTGTGCCAACCAGCGGAGGTAACACCAGCGGAAGCGCGGCAAGTGTCGCAAATAAACGACGTGCGGGAAAAGTGAAACGCTCAAAAAGGAAAGCCAGGGGGATCCCAATGGCGGCGCAAAATACCACCGTTAAGATTGAGATAGCGACGCTGGAAAAAATTGCCTTAAGAACGATTCGCTGCGCGAGGATCTCGCGATAATTCTGGATGGACCAGTTACCTTCGCGCTGCAACGAGACCAAAACAACATGAAGATTGGGATAGATGACGCCATAGAGGAGCACGACGCCTACGATCAGGAGGAGAATGAGACGCGGAGATAGGGCGACGCGACGACGGGGTGAAAAGGTATTCAGATTCGCCATTCAGAGTTTTACTGGGACCGCGGGCGTCTCGCCCGCAATGAGCGCGAAGCGCGAAAAATGTTTCGCCAACTGGTCTTCTCCCACGGCGGAGCGTCTTATGACGCCTGGCGGGCGAGACGCCCGCGGTCCCAGCATTAAGTTCATTCTTTTAGCAGGGAAACTCGCTGAGGTGGCAATACGACAGCGCAATGACTGCCTACAGCATAGCCATCTGGTTGCAGCACCAAAGCTTCCAAATACAAACCATTAGCATCGAGTTTGACTGTTGAAGTTGCGCCCGCAAAGTTAATCTCGCGCACTTCCACGGGAAGTGCGTTTTCTTCACCGTCTGCCGTTTGTTTTAGCAGCACGTGCTCAGGTCGAATCGCGAGCGTGCAGGGTTTGTTTAGCGGCGCGAGTTCGCCTTTCTGAGTTGGCGCTCGCAGCGTGTGCCCCCCTGCCAGAGTCTTGAACTCGCCAGTGCCTTCGTTGCTCGAACTGATTCGCATCACTTCGATCAAATTATTTCTGCCCAGAAAGCGGGCAACCGCTAGCTTTGCTGGCCGTTCGTAAAGCTCGCGCGGCGCACCTGTCTGCAACAAACGGCCGCCCACCATCACGCTAATGCGATCGCACAACGCAAACGCTTCTTCCTGATCGTGGGTGACGTAAACAGCGGTCAGACCTAAACGTCCAACCAGCTCGCGCA
This sequence comes from bacterium, assembly GCA_040003675.1. Taxonomy (GTDB): domain Bacteria; phylum Acidobacteriota; class Blastocatellia; order Pyrinomonadales; family Pyrinomonadaceae; genus PSRF01. The sequence goes on from JBDUCC010000166.1 coordinate 4,849, forward strand.
ACTCGCCGCGCGTTTCTTCTCGCAAGGTCACATCCAGATTTGAAAGTGGCTCGTCGAAAAGCAGCAACAACGGTTCAATAGCAATCGCGCGCGCAATCGCAACGCGCTGTTGTTGGCCGCCGGATAACTCGTCGACGCGTCTCTTTTCGTATCCGGGAAGTTGTACACGTTCCAGCACGCTCGTCACGCGTTCCTTGATCTCGGCGGCTGGTCTATGTCGCGCGCGCAGACCGAAGGCAACATTTTCCGCAACATTGAGGTGAGGGAAGAGCGCGTAGTTTTGAAAAACCATGCCAAAGCCCCGACGTTCGGCGGGGAGGTCTGTGATGTTCTGGCCATCAAACTCAATCGTGCCGCTATCTGGTTTCTCAAGACCTGCGATCATGCGCAGCGTGGTTGTCTTGCCGCAGCCGGATGGACCAAGCAAACCGAAGAACTCGCCGCGCCCCACATCGAGCGAGATGTCCGACACCGCCGGCGTAGCGCCGTAGCTTTTTGCAATATTCTTGAGAGAAAGTAAGGGCATAATCGAAAACATCCACAGATTACGCAGATTACACGGATTCTTTAGGGGAAAAGAACAAGTACAAACCGCGGTCTCATTTTGTAATCGGTGTAATCTGCGTAATCTGCGGATAGCTCATTGTTTGTTGTGGTCGCGAATCTCGGTGTCCCAATAACGCAGCCATTCGCCGCTTTGTTTGCGTAAGAGATTCCAGTCGAGCGGCATCGCATTGACTTGTTCATTCATCCAGGCCGGCAACTGGCTGCGATCGACATCGGTGCGCACTGGAACGCGATAATACTTCCTGGCGGCAAGCACCAAAGATTCTGAGGTCGTCACAAATTCATAGAAGCGTTTTGCTTCCGCTTCATGTTGCGTGCCGCGCACGATGGCAATGCCGTCGGTAATCACCGGCGTTCCGCTCGCGGGAAAGTTATAGCCAATCGGAAATCCTTTTTGTTCTTTGTAGATCCAAACATCCGGAAGGTTCCACAGCGTCACCACCCCCTCGCGACGCACCAGTTTCTGCATCAGCAAAGTACCGTCAGCCGTATATTCATGCACATTCGCGTCTAATCGTCGCAGCCAATCGTAACCCTTGTCCGGCGAGCCCGTGTCTTTGTAGAAGCGCCAGATCATGGCGCCAAAAATGGCGCGCATCGAATCAGACGGATTCGGGTTTCGGATGAGAACTTTGTCGCGCCACTTTGGATCGAGCACGTCGTCCCAGTCTTTCGGCGCCTCTTCCGCCTTAACCGCCTCGCTGTTGTAAACGATCACTTCAGGAGTTTGATAAGTCCCATACCAATTGTCATTCGCGTCGCGACTGCTTTCCGGCACATTGCCAGCCCAGGTGGGACGGTAAGGCGACAGCAGGTTTTCTTCCGCGGCCGTTTGAAAAGTCGTATGGGCCGCGCCCCACCATAGGTCGGCCTGCGGACGATTACGCTCGGCGCGCACGCGTTCGAGAATTTCGCGCGCGCCCATGTCGAGGAACTCAACACTCGCTTCCGGATGTTCTGCTTTGTAACGAGCTACGAAGTCGCGCAGCATGTCGTTGCCGTGCGGTGTGTAAATCAGGAGTTTGTTAGTGGGCGAGCCGGATCGGTTGCAGGAAAGCAACAGGACGCTCAGGCACGCTATCGTTAACCACAACTTAGCTGCGCGCATCGACATTCAGGTTAGTCAGGCTGGAATTGTTGGAACGCGCTCATGCTAACACACAACGAAGTTGAGCAATTATTGGACTCAAAGGTAGTGCTTGGGATTGGTTGCCAGATTATTTCGATTTAGTGGCATGAGGTCAGTACCACCTCGCGGTAGCGCGTGGGTTCCGGGCGCCCAAAGCGATTTCACAGTCAATCCCAAATCTTCCGCCGAATCTAAGACCCACCCGCTACCGCGAGGTGGTACTGACCTCATGCCACTGCGATGAGAGAAACTGAACAGCATTCGAATCGTGGGACTG
>JBDUCC010000019.1:0-22690 GCA_040003675.1 bacterium
CGGTAGGCATCGAAGAACCCACCAAAAAAGCGCTCGGCAAGTGGATGCCGGAAGAATTGATGAAGCTCGCCGAACGAAACGTAAAGAAGTAAAAGCAGAACCCTTCTCAGAAATTGAGACTGCAAAACGGAGCACCTCTATGGACACCAATCATGCCCACCTGATGACGACCTTTCCGTTGTTTAAGGGATTTACCGAAAACGGCACGAAGAGATTGCTTGAAACGGGCGAGGTCAGGCAGCACGCGCCGGCAGAAGTTTTACTCAAAGAGGGCGACCCCGCCGAGTTTGTGTTGCTTGTGTTGTCGGGCAAGCTTGAGGTTTTTGTTGAGCGGCAGGGAAAAGATCTTGTGCTCACCGAAGCAGGGCCCGGCGCGATTCTCGGCGAGCTGGCCGTACTGTGCGGCATTCCACGCTCGGCCTCGGTGCGTACAAAAGATGCGTCCACGACGTTGAAGTGGGACGACGAGGATTTTCGCTCTTTGCTGTTGCGCGATCATTCACTGTCACAGCGAGTTTTCAGTGGCGCGCTGCGCACCCTCCTCGACAAGGAACGTTCACTAATTGATTCATTGCTCACTGCGCAAAGGTAGGATTGGCGGTGGGATTCTTAAAGGCAAAGCAACCTAAATAAGCCAGGCACTGCAGATGAGTTTTCTAGATAATTTAATCAAAGATCCGTTGTATCAAAGCACCGAGCCACGTGAGCCGGACGAAGTTGCCGACGTTGACGTCATTAGTCCCGACACGCTTCGCGAAAATCGAATCCCGCCGGGACAGTCGCGCACAAAAAAGTGGCCCGTGCTCGACGCGCACGGCACTCCGGAAGTTGATTTAGCTAATTGGTCGTTTGCAGTTGATGGCTTAATCGAAAATCCGCTGCAGTGGTCGCTTGACGAGTTCATGCAACTGCCGGCCGTGAAGGTTTATGCCGACTTTCACTGTGTTACGCGCTGGTCGCGTTTGGACAATGTTTGGGGCGGAGTACCGGCGAGGGAGATTGCAAAACTTGCCGGCGTTAAGTCGGAAGCGAAGTTTGTTCTGGCTCTCGCTTATGATTACGGTTGGACCACCAACGTACCTCTCGAATACTTCCTCAATGAAGACTCGCTCTTTGCGTGGTCGCATGATGGGCAGCCAATACCACCCGAGCATGGTGGGCCGGTGCGTTTGATCATCCCGCAGCTTTACGCGTGGAAGTCGGCCAAGTGGGTAAAAGGTGTGCGCTTTCTCGAACACGATCAGGCCGGCTACTGGGAAGAAGGCGGCTACCACATGCGCGGCGTGCCCTGGGGGCCGGGCGATGGCGAACGCTTTCGCTGGTCATAGTATAAGACGGTTTTCGATCGCTTTTAGAATCCATGAGCGAAACTTTAAAGAGGGTTCGTGGGCTGGTAAGCCGTCGAGAAATTTATATTTCGGATCATGGATACGATGAGTTGGCAAATGACGGCATTTTCATCCAAGTGTTCTGGGTGGAATCGAGCACGCCGTAGTCATTGAGGACTACCCAAACTACTTCAAGGGTCCCAGTGTGTTAGTCTTGCAACGGGATAACAAAGGTCTTATCCATGTGGTTTGGGGAATTGCCAAGAGCACTACTTCGCCGGCTGTTTTAACCACCGCTTACCGCCCCAATCCAGAGAAATGGAGTAAGGATTTCTTACGGAGAAGATAGAATGACCAAACGGTCCCACACTAAACTTATTCACGAAGGTCAATACGCCGCAGAGGTTGATGTGCAGTTGATTGACGAAGACGAAGGATGGTCACCCTATTTGTCTCTCGAGGATGCCGCAAAGCTGGATGAGGTTAGGAAGGCTCTGCTTCGCCAGGACATCAAACGGGCGGCTGAATTAGCACGGGTCTTCGAACTTACTCCGGTTCGTCTCTGACCAAACTTTCGACCAACTTACTCGATCATCAGCAATTAATTCCCGCTGTGACAAATGCTGCGCAACAACCTAAAGACGCCGCAGCGGTAATTCTACTTCGCCACCAAACTGATCCAAACCATCCCGAAGTCTTTCTCGTCAAACGCAGCGAAAAGCTTGCGTTTCTGGGCGGTTATCATGCTTTTCCTGGCGGCCAGTTTGACGCGAATGACGCCGAGGCACGGGTAGAAAACTGCGACGACCCTGCAACTAAAACAGCAATTAGTTGCGCGGCGCGAGAACTATTTGAAGAGACTCGGGTCCTTGTAGCTCGCGGCGGCGAAGCATTAACCAAAGGTCAACGCGAGTCGTTGTTTGACGATCTTCAGTCGGGACGCATGACGTGGCCCGCTCTGCTGAAGCATTACGATCTTTATCTCGACGCTGGGGATTTTACTTTTGGCGGTCGCTGGGTTACGCCACCGTTCGCCGCGCGACGCTTTGATACTCTGTTTTTTCTGGTTAACTGTCCGGCCAAACAGAATGCGCGCATCGACGCGGACGCTGAACTGGAGAGCGGCGCTTGGACCCCTGCCAGCGAAGCAGTAGAACGTTGGCAACGTTCGGAGATTCTCGCGGTTCCGCCGGTACTTCACGCCTTGAAAACTTTGGCGGGCGGACTTACCGAAGATTTAGTGCAAAGGTTTTTGGCATCGCCATACGCGCATGGTGATCCCACCCGGCGCATTGAGTTTCGCCCCAACTACATTTGCTTTCCGGTGCGCACGCCGACAAAGCCGCCCGCCACTCACACCAATTGTTATTTGATTTACACGTCGGAGGAACTTCTCATTATCGATCCGGGTTCGCCGTACGAGGACGAGCAACAGGCATTAGCGCAAACTGTTGACGATCTAATTGCCGAAGGCCGCACCGTGCGCGAGATCGTTTTGACGCACATGCATCCGGATCATGTAGGCGGCGTGAAATCACTTAAAAAGCATTTGGGTGAACACACGACGGTTGCAGCTCACAAACTTACTGCTGAGCCGTTAACCGGAACCGTTCAAGTCGATCGATTTATCGAAGACAATGATCTAATCAAGTTGAAGGGTTCACCTGAAATCGCTCTGCGCGCAATGCACACTCCCGGCCACGCGCGCGGTCATCTCTGTTTCTTTGAGGAGCGTACCGGCACGCTCATCTCCGGTGACAACATAGTCGGGCTCGGTTCCGTATTAATCGAGCCAACTCAAGGCAACGTGCGCGACTATCTTGATTCGCTGCGCCGCATGCGAGCATTGCCGAATCTTTCCGTAATCTTTGGCGGTCACGGCCCGGCGATCGCAAATCCTTACACGAAACTCGACCAGTACATTTCTCACCGCTTGGAACGCGAGCAAAACATTCTGCAAGCAGTTGGCGAAGGTGCCACCACGCCGCAGGAAATCGTCGCGCGTGTTTACAAAGATGTCTCTCCGAAAGCACATGCGATGGCCGAGCAGGCTGTGCTTGCACACCTGGAAAAACTTATCGACGAGAGGCTGGTGCAAAAGAGTTCCGAGGGGCGGTTTCTTCCAATTAACTGAGTGTGGTGCCGCGATCTCTGTGCGTCCTCTGTGCTTTTTCTGTCTCTGTGGTGAGTCTTTATGTAGCGATTGCCACCACAGAGACATGGAGAAAACTCGAATCAGGACCGCCTTTTCGGCCGCCCGTTACCTGTTTCTCCGGTGACTCGCGTAAGATAATCCCATCCCCCGAATTTCTGATTTGAAAACTTACACATCTAATTTCTATGAGCAGTCCTAAAACTTTTCGTGAATTGCCGCAAACATTCGGCGAACTTAAGGCAAGCGGCTATAAAAGCGTCTCAGTTAAAGATGAATTGCGCGCGAACCTGATAAAGAAACTCAAGCGCAGCGAAAAACTCTTTCCCGGCATCGTCGGCTACGACGAAACCGTTATTCCCCAGTTGGTCAATGCCATTCTGGCGAAGCACAACATCATTCTGCTGGGACTGAGAGGCCAGGCGAAGAGTCGCATCATCCGGCAGTTGACCGAACTACTGGACGAACACATTCCGATCATCGCGGGCTCTGAAGTGAACGACGATCCTTTTCATCCCATTTCGGCTTATGGCCGCCAGACGCTGGGACTTCATAGCGACGCGGCGCAGATTGACTGGATCAATCGCGATGCACGCTTCGTCGAAAAACTGGCGACGCCTGACGTCACGATTGCGGACATCATCGGGGACGTGGATCCAATCAAGGCGGCGAAGGGCGGGCACTTGCTCAGCGATGAGTTGACCATTCATTACGGGCTGCTGCCGCGCGCCAATCGCGGCATTTTTGCTATTAACGAATTGCCCGATCTGGCCGGCAAGATTCAGGTGGGACTTTTTAATATCATGCAGGAAGGCGACGTGCAGATTAAGGGTTATCCGGTGCGGCTGCCGTTGGACGTGATGCTGGTGTTTTCCGCGAACCCCGAGGACTACACCGCGCGCGGCAAGATCATCACGCCGCTCAAAGATCGCATCGGCACTGAGATCACCACTCACTATCCGTCTGAGATTCAAACTGCGGTTGAGATCACGCGCCAGGAAGCGTGGGTGACGCGCGACGGACTGAATGATCGGCTGAACGTCCCCGATTTTATTCGCGAAGTCATCGAGCAAATAGCGTTTGAAGCGCGCGACGACAATCGGGTAGACAAGCATTCCGGCGTTTCTCAGCGCCTGCCGATCACAGTCATCGAATCCGTAGTCTCAAATGCTGAACGCCGCGCTTTGTTAACTGAAGAACACGAGATTGTGCCGCGCATCTCTGACATTTATGCCGCAACTCCTTCAATGACCGGCAAAATGGAACTTGAATACGAAGGCGAGCAGATTGGCGCGAGCCGCATTGCGAAAGATTTGATCAAACGTGCCGCTGGCGAAATCTTCGAAGGCTACTTTGTGGGCATCGAGTTTGTGCAAACCGTGCAATGGTTCGATCAGGGAAACAACCTGCGGCTGGCAGACACTGCATCAGCCGAGGAATGCAGGACGTTGCTCGAAGCCGTGCCGGAGTTAATTGATACAGCACTGATTCCTTTTGATTTCAAAAAGTCGGACGAAGCAAAGGTTGTGGCCGCGTGCGAGCTGGTGCTGGAAGGGCTTTACGCTGAGAACAAGATCAGTCGCAATGAAGAAGGTGGCTACACGGCAGTGACAAAGGCCAAGAAAGATCGTCGCGGAATGATCTACGATGATCTGACTGAGACAGGAAAGTACAGCTGATCATCCGTCAGCCGAGCGGACGAAGTGAAAACCATTTGATTCAAAGGTTGGCTGATATGCTGGAGGTGAACTCCGACTTATGCTCATTGGCATTGACGGTATCCCACTGGCGACGCCAAAGACCGGGGTCGGACACTACACTTTTGAGCTGGCCCGCGCCTTAGCATTGCTGGAACCGAGGGATGAGTTCCAACTACTGGCGCATTTTCCGCTGGACCTGACCGCAGAGCGGGCCGACATTCCACCCAACCTTTACACCGTGCAGGCTCCCAGGGGAAAGCGCTGGTTGGCAATCGGCCTGCCGCTCTACGCCAGGCAGAAACACTTGGCACTTTTTCATGGCACGAACTACGTGGTCCCGCTTTGGCCAGGATGCCCGACGGTTCTCACCATTCATGATCTTTCGCTTTTGCGTCATCCTGAATCGCATGAGCGCCGCCTCGTGCGTCGCGCCAAACGCAGACTGCCACTAATGACGCGAATCGCCACGCAGATTCTCACCGACTCGGAGAGCGTCAAACGGGAAATCTGCGAACATCTGCACGTTGTGCCCGATAAGATCGCCGTTGTGCCGCTCGCCGCTCGAAGCGTGTTCCGTCCGATTAAAGAAACGCGTGACGTACGTCGTAGATTAGGGGTCGAGGATGAATTCATTTTGTTCGTCGGTACTTTAGAACCTCGCAAGAACATTGCTACGTTGATTCACGCCTTTGAAGAGTTGTTGCGAGCTACGTCGCTATCTCCGCAACTCGTTATAGCTGGTCCCAAGGGCTGGCTGATTGAGGAATTGTTTGTCACCAGCGAACGGGCAGCCCTCAAAAAACGTGTTCTGTTTACGGGGTACCTGTCGGACAAAGATCTCCGCGCCCTTTACTCTTCGTGCCGCGTTTTCGTTTACCCATCGATCTACGAGGGCTTTGGCCTGCCCCCGCTTGAAGCGATGGCCTGTGGCGCGCCAGTCATTACCAGCAGCATCCCTGCGATCAAGGAAACGGTGGGAGCGGCGGCGCGGTTGATTGCCCCAACCGATGTGGGAGCGTTGACCGCGAGCCTTCTGCAGTTGCTCACGGACGCTAACGCCCGTGCCTCCTATTCAGCAGCCGGTCTTAGGCGAGCTGCGGAATTCACCTGGGAACGGACCGCGCAAATGACCCGGGAGGTTTACCGCAACGCCTTGCGCCCAGCGACCAATGCCGCGCGCGCGACAACTGGCATGCTTATTTTTTAATTTCTTACGCTCAGGTTCAAAGGGTTAGTTCTGTCCCTTCACTCCTCTTAGAAACGTGGTCAACGCCCTTTTTTGCTTTAGCGTTCCAATTAAGCTATTCAAGCCTGCTACTATAAGAAGCGGATCCATAAGAAATGTAACAGGCGTTTCCTGCCGGGAAATCATGAAGTTTACTCGCTACTCAAAATTCAAAGGCCTTGACGTTTCCGGGATAAACCTCGGCGACTTGATGGAGGGTCTGTCGGATTCGCTGCTCGATTCCGGTTACGACGACGATTACTACTGGACGCGCCAACGTCGACCGCAGGATACGTCGCTCGATGCGTTGCGGCGCGCGCTGTTGCAGGCATTGATGGACCAGGGACTTTTAAATGAGTATCAGGTCCAGGAGATGCTGGCCGATAACGAAGGCGAGTTTAAAGGTTCGCTGCTCGATGAAATGCTCAACCAGTTGATCGAGCGTCTGGTTGAAGAAGGGTACCTTTCACTAAAGGAAGAACCGGCCCAGCAAGGGCAACAACGTCAGGGCGGTCCTGGCACCCCGGAAGTTTCAGAACCCCTGCCACGCAACGTCAAATTTGAGGTCACTGAAAAGGGCCTCGACTTTCTCGGTTATAAGACGCTCAGAAATTTGCTCGGAAGTTTGGGTAAGAGTTCTGTTGGCCGTCACGATACTTCCCATCTTTCCACCGGCGTTGAAGCGGCGGCCGCCAGCAAGCCTTACGAGTTTGGCGATACGATCAATCTTGACGTGAACACTACGCTGCTTTCGGCGATTCAACGCGAGGGCTTAACCTTTCCCCTCAATCTCGAGTACAGCGATTTGCATGTCCATCAATGCGACTACCAATCCTCGTGCGCCACGGTAGTAATGCTCGATTGTTCTCATTCAATGATTCTCTACGGTGAAGATCGGTTCACGCCGGCGAAGAAGGTTGCGCTCGCGCTCGCGCATCTAATTCGCACGCAGTACCCGGGTGACTCGCTGAAAATCGTGCTGTTCCATGACAGCGCCGAGGAGTTGCCGCTGGCCAAACTTGCCGTGACCCAAGTGGGTCCCTATCACACCAACACAGCGGAAGGATTGCGTTTGTCGCGGCGCATTTTGCAAGCACAGCGCAAAGAAATGAAGCAGATTGTGATGGTGACTGACGGCAAACCGACTGCGTGCTTTGTTGAAGGTGTAGGACAGGCATTCGTGCCTGTCCACGCCGGACAAAACAGCCGCAGTTCCCAGACCGGCAAGAATGCCGGTCCTACACGTCGTATCTACAAAAACTCGATGGGCGGCGATCCATTTGTAATGGATGCTACTTTCAAAGAAGTCCAGGCCTGCCGCAAAGCCGGCATAATGATCAATACGTTTATGCTCGCCAGCGATTTTTATCTAGTGGAATTCGTGAAGCAGATGACTGCAATGACTAATGGAAAGGCCTATTTCGCAAATCCTGCTAACCTCTCACAGTTCGTTTTGATAGACTTCCTTCGACGACGGACCAGCCGGGTTCGTTAATGCGCTCGATACAGCCGGACGCGCGAAGCTTACCGGCCCGCTAGAACTAACACACTTGCCCATCAAGCGGAGGCGGATTGGAACCTGACAGCCCGAAAGCCAGACTTCATCTGCCGCGCAGCGTTCTTACTGCTTACACCGTTCTCATTGCGGGGCTGCTGGCCACGATCGTTGTTAGCACCTATCTGGACAAGACTTTCCTCCCCTACACGCTTACCGCGGGAGCGATCATAAGCTTGCTTATGTTTGGCCTGGCGCATTTGGAGATGCGTGCGCGCGCGGCAGCTGAAACTTCCGCCCGCAAACTTCAAGTATCTGAAAAAGCGCTGAAAGAAAGTGAAGAGAGCTATCGCGACCTGGTGGAAGACGCAAACGATATCGTCTACACAATGGATTTAGAGGGCAATCTCACTTCAATTAACAAAGCTGCGGAACTGATCATCGGTTACAAGCGGGCGGATTTGTTGACGAAGAACTTGGCTGAGTTTATTGCTCCCGAATCGATGGAGACTACGCGCCGTATGCTGCAGCGAAAGCTGCTTGGTGAAGAGCGAACAAACTATGAAATGGAAATGCGATCGGTCGATGGCCGCGCGCTGACTCTTGAAATAAGCAGCAAGCTCATACTGAAAGACGGAAAGCCAATAGGTATTCAGGGGATTGCACGAGACATCACTCTGCGTCGCCGCGCCGAAGAGACGTTGCGGCAGGCAGACCAGCGCGCTCTCTCAACTTATGAACGACTGCTCGAACGAGTTTCCGGCCTGGCCCAAACGTTCGGCACCGCGCGCGATCTGGCGGCAATCTTCCGGGTGCTAAAAGACTTCACCCTTGTTTCTCTTCCCTGTCAGGGATTGTTCGTTTCTCTTTACGATCCCGTTCGCGACGTGCGTACCGCCGTCTATGGGTGGGCGGATGGTGTCGAACTTGATACTTCGCAACTGCCGCCGATGCCGGTGACTTCAAGCGGACCCAACAGCCGCGCCGTGCGAACGAACCAGGTTGTTATTACCAACGACTACATGAATGAAACTCGCGGGCACCCGGCGGTATTAGTGGGCCCGGATAACGGCTTGCGGCCTCAATCCTCGCTCGCTGTGCCGATGTCGGTGATGGGTCGCGTCATCGGCACCATTGAAGTGCAGACCTACGATCCGGCTGCTTACCGAGAAGAACACGCGACGGCAATGCGCCTGGCAGCAAACCTGGCGGCGGTCGCGATCGAAAATGTGGGACTGCTCGAGCGCGAAAGCACGGCGCGCGCTGCTGCGGAAGAATCCAACCGCTTGAAGGATGAATTTCTGGCGACTGTTTCGCACGAACTCCGCACGCCGTTGACGGCCATACTCGGTTGGTCGCGCATGCTTGAGGGTGGCTTGGAAACTGAGATGGCCGAGCGGGCAATTGAGACGATCAAGCGCAATGCAAAAGCCCAGGCCCAGATCATTGACGATATACTCGACGTCTCGCGCATCATCACCGGCAATCTTTATCTCGAGCTTCACCCGATTGAGCTCGCGTCGGTTTTGGAGGCGGCAGTTAATGTCGTGCGGCCCACCGCGGAAGCGAAGGGCATCAAGATTGAAGTTGATTTTGAGCGCGAGCCGACTGTCGTTTCCGGCGATGCGAATCGTCTGCAACAAGTCCTCTGGAATCTATTGTCAAACGCAGTGAAGTTCACGACGGCCGGCGGCCAGGTGCGGCTTTCGCTGCGACAGCTCGAATCCGAAGTGGAGATCGAAATAGCCGATAATGGCCAGGGTATTCGTCCGGAGTTCCTGCCATTTGTTTTCGACAGATTTCGCCAGGCTGACAGCACGTCTACACGCCAACACGGCGGTTTGGGTTTAGGGCTGGCAATTGCGCGCCATCTGGTAGAGATTCACGGCGGACGGATCAGCGCAGCTAGCGACGGTGATGGCAAGGGAGCGTCTTTCCGCCTGCGCCTGCCGCTGATCGGGTCACTTGCCAAATTAAATCCACCACCGGATGGCGTGGAGCAGAAAGATCAGGCGCCGCATGCGAATGACGTATTGGCTGGGATACAGGTGTTGGTAGTAGATGACGACAAAGACACCCTGGACCTGTTAACCGCCGCGCTGCAGCAACGCAGCGCCAGCGTCACAGCCGTCTCTACTGCCGCCGCGGCGATGGATTCAATAATGGCAGCGAGACCGCATGTGCTGATTTCTGATATTGCCATGCCGGGCGAAGATGGCTACGACCTTATTAAAAAAGTCATCGCGCTGGAACTGGCGCCAAAAATCTCGGCCATCGCAATCACGGCTTACGCTAAGGAAGAAGACCGCGAACGGGCGCTCTCGGCAGGCTATCAGCGCTATCTCTCGAAGCCGGTAGAATTGGGCGAATTTATTTCAGCGGTCGCCGAAGCGGCACAAACGAATCATCTCAAACTTAGTAAATCGTAAATCGTAAATCGTGAATCGTAAATGGCCGAGCCAATCCTAATCCACAATTGATGGTTTCCTAGGCCAACAAAATTAAGTCGCGAGCCGCAAGCTGATCTTATCCATTCACGATTTACATTCACGATTTACGGCCTTTAAGTCACTGTGCACAAAGAATATACGATTGAGGAACGCGTGCGCTGGGGCGACGTCGACGCGGCGCGCATTATTTTTTACGGCGCCTACATTCGTTTCTTCGAGTTTGCCGAAACGGAACTCTTCCGCGCCGTTAACCTGCCGTACAGCGTGATGTTCGACGAGCTGGACGTTTGGCTGCCGCGGGTGCACATCGAATGCGATTTTCATCATGCCGCGCAGTTGGACGATCTATTGGAAGTCTCTGTTTGCGTTGGCCGCTTTGGCAACAAGTCGATGCGGTTGGACTTTGAGGTGAGACGAAAGGGTGAGACTGAACTGATTGCGACCGCGCATTTTGTGCTTGCGTCAGTGCGCCGCGATACGTTTGAAACCGTTCCGATTCCCGGAGAACTGCGCGCTCGACTGGCGGATTATACGAAGGGCTGAGCCGATCGAGCAGTTTAGTTGGCATTCATTTGGTCGCAGCGCGCGCCAGCAGGAATGTCTCAAGGGTTAAAAAGCGTGGTTTACCCTCGCTCTTTTTTTGAGTAGAGACGGCGGGCTAGCATCCAACCAACTTCATGAACGAAAGCGAGCAAACAACCACAGCCCTCGACGAGAAGACAGCCGATCGCGATCCGATAAAGCTGTTTCGCAATTGGTTCGCTGCGGCGCTCGCTTCCGGCTCGCGCTTGCCTGAATCAATGACGCTCGCGACCGCTAGCAAAGATGGAAAGCCATCGGCGCGCGTGGTGTTGTTGAAGCAGGTGGATGCGGATGGTTTTGTTTTCTATACAAACTATCGCAGCGCTAAAGCGCGCGAGCTTGATGATAATCCGCAAGCAGCACTCGTTTTTTACTGGGTCGGTCTCGATAGGCAGATTCGCATTCAAGGTCGGGTTGAGCGAGTCTCGGCAGCGCAGTCGGATGAATATTTCAAGACGCGGCCGCGCGAGAGTCAGCTCGGTTCACTTGCTTCGCCACAAAGCGAAGTCATCGAAGGTCGTGAAGTTTTAGAAGAGCGTCTTCGCGGGTTGGAGCAGGAGTATCGCGATCGTGAAGTTCCGCGGCCGGCGCATTGGGGTGGCTATCGATTAAAGCCTGAACGAATCGAGTTCTGGGAAAATCGTTCCGGCCGTCTCCACGATCGTATTGCCTACGACCTTCAAGCCGATGGCTCATGGACCATTGCGCGTCTGGCTCCGTAATAAACTCAACCTTGATTCAGCGCGGCTTTGCGCCTTCCGTGCGGAAAGGCTCTGCCTTTCCGGAGTGATAAATTGAGTAGGAGGCTACGCCTCCAATGATTGAGGCGAAGCTCAAGCGCAGTGTTTGAATCGCCGGAAAGCCACAGGCTTTCCGCACGGAGGGCGGTGAAGCCGCGAGACATTACCCGATCAAATCGGCCGCAACGCTTTGCGCGCCAGCTTCTTTTTCAGACCGACGTAACCCTGCTCGCCGGCGACGAGATCGCCCAGCACTTTCTTTATGCCGCGATGCCCGCGGGCAAACTCGATCATTCGTTCGGTAAACGGCGCGCCCCAGAAGTTTCCGTAGAACCGCCGGCGCATCTGTGAAGCGCGGCGTAACTCGCCGCCAAAATCCTTGCGCCAACCCGCTTCGTATTCCTTGGGGCGTCCTTCGAGAAAGCAGTCAGCGAAGAGTTCCGCCGATCGCAGCGCATAGTAAATGCCTTCGCCTGTTACCGGATCAGCGAAGCCCGCAGCATCACCGAGCAGAGCCCAGGCCTCCCCTGAGGCGCTGCGTTTGTCCCACGTTTTATCAGCGAGACCCGGAATTCGCGCCGCATAGCGTTGGGCACTCGAGCGCAAATTCGTCTCAATGCTCCGTGCCGATTCACCGTCAACCCTGGCCCAGATCTTTGCTTTGGCATTTTCGCGTTGCTGGTAATAGCCAATCATGAACTGCCACATCAATCGGTCGAGGGCTTTGTGATCAAAAGCGTCCTGCGTTGTAGCGATGCCGAATGAGATGTGGTCCAGCCGCGGAAAAGCCCAGGCGTAACCAACCCACTTTGGCAGGAAAGCAACCACTGTGGGCGCTGCTGCTTTTTCCGGTAAAGGGGCGCGGTAACCAAACGCGACTTCCATATCGGCTGCGGCGAGCGGGCCAGCCAGTTTCTTTGCCAGGCCGCTGTTTGCTCCATCAGCGGCAACTAAAAACTTTGTGGTCCATTGAGCGCCGCCTGCATCACGGATCGACCAACCGTTCGTTGTTCGCGTCACGGCGCGCGCCGAAATTTTTTGCGGGACGACTTCGGCGCCCGCTGCTTGCGCGCGATCACGCAGGTAGGAATCAAACGCCACGCGCGAATAGATCGCGAAGGGTTCATCCAGTTCTAAATGCAGGCGCTGACCAGATGGCGAATACAAATCCAGCTCATTTACAGTACGGCCCACCGCGCCAAGCAAATGCGGCCACGCCTTAAGAGCTTTTGCCGTGACCCCACCGCCGCAGGCTTTTGGTTCGCCTTCGGGCCGGCCGTCGAATAACGCCACGCGCGCGCCACCAGCGGCTAAACGCTCTGCGGCAAATGAACCCGCCGGTCCAGCGCCTACAATCAAGACGTCGAATTGTTCTTTCATACGGCTGCAAGTAGTTTCAGAGTACAGACTTCAGCCTGCTTACGGGCCAAAGGCGGCAACCCAAAGGTTGTACTCTAAACTTCTTGCCCGTGATGATAGTTGGCTCTAATAACAAGAGCAATTGGTGTGATAAAATTTCGGACGTTCCCTGACCAGCGACAATTCACTTTCGTTGAGCACAACGCTTGACGTCGCAGCATTCTTTTTTCCAGTCGCAATCCCGACGGGTTAAGCTCTTCGTACTATTTTTGAGAAGGCTCTATGGGAAACCCAAGCGCCATAGTTTTTTCGGGAATTGCTCCTCATCCGCCGATTATGGTTCCCGAAGTCGGCCGCGAAGCAATCGCTGAAGTGCGCGCCTCAATCGACGCGATGGCGGAACTCACGCAGCGCATCATCCGCAGCGGTGCGGAAACGGTGGTGCTGATTTCACCTCACGCGCCGCTTAGCCCTGACGCCTTTGTTGCTTATCACTCGCAACCTCTCCGTGGAAATTTTGCAAACTTTCGCGCGCCGGCAACAACTATAGAATTTCCGTTGGATGAGGAGTTGCTAAGCGCAATTGTTAGAGCCGCGGCGGGGAGGAATTATGAAGTGCCGGCACTCGAAGATTACGACCTGGACCATGGCACGGCAGTACCGCTCTATTTCCTGGATCGCAATGGCTGGCAGGGACGCGTGGTAGCGCTCGGCTACAGCTTTCTAGGAAACGACGACCATCTGAGGTTCGGCGAATGCATTCGCAGCGCCGCAGAAAGCACCGGCCGCCCTGTTGCTTTTGTTGCCAGCGGAGATTTAAGCCATCGACTAAAGCCGGAAGCGCCAGCGGGCTACAATTCTTCCGCTCATCTTTTTGACGAACAGGTGGTTGAGGCGTTGCAGCGGAACACGCCCAGCGAAATTGTCGATATTAATCCGAATCTGCGACGCGCGGCCGGCGAGTGTGGCTATCGCTCCATATTGGTCGCGCTTGGCCTTGCACAAACTTTACCCGCGGCTTGCGAGGTGCTGCATTATGAGGCGCCATTTGGAGTCGGCTATCTCGTGGCGCAACTGACGAATGTTAAGGCGGGGGAAGCTCCCTCGGTAACAGTTGAAGATTCAATCCCGCTTGAAGAAAACTTGCCCACACTGGCTCGCCGCGCAGTTGAGACTTTCACACGCACTGGAAAACAAATTTCAGTTCCGACAAATCCTGCGGAAATCTTGATCACACGCGCGGCTTGTTTCGTCTCCATCAAGACGCGCGCAGGCGAGTTGCGCGGCTGCATCGGCACTATCGAGCCGGTAAAAGAAACGCTCGGCGAGGAATTAGTGGCGAATGCGATCAGCGCTGCTACGCGCGATCCGCGCTTTGTGCCCGTGACCGAAGACGAGTTACCGGATCTCAAATATTCGGTCGATATTCTGGCAGCACTAGAGCCTGCAACTTTTGCGGATCTCGATCCGGCAGTTTATGGGGTGATCGTTGAAGACGAGTCGGGCAAGTTTCGCGGTTTGCTGCTGCCCGATATCGCAGGAGTGGATACGGCCGAGCAACAGGTGGACATCGCGGCGCGCAAGGCAGGGATTCCGCCGGGAGCGCCGCGCAAGCTTTCACGTTTTCGCGTGGATCGTTTTCGTGACTAAGACAGGCATTCCCGCCTGTCCTATTCTTTGCAATCAATTTTTCGGGAAGGAAGGAAAAGGACAGACAGGAAAGTCTGTCCTACACATCGAGGTTGCGGACGTCGAGCGCGTTGTCTTCGATGAACTTGCGGCGCGGCTCAACCGCATCGCCCATCAGAATTGAAAAAATGTCGTCAGTTTCAACTGCGTCGTCAATTCTCACTTGTAACAGCGTGCGCTTCTCCGGATCCATGGTTGTTTCCCAAAGCTGCTCCGGGTTCATCTCGCCCAAACCTTTGTAGCGCTGAATCGACAAATCCTTCTTTGCCGCGCCGAGCACTTTTTCCAGCAGCTCTTCACGAGTTGCGATCTCTTCGCTGGCTCCGTTTGTGCCGGTCATAAATGGCGGCGCCAGTTTGTCTTCCAAAGTCATGAATAGTTCGACGGCCTTTTGAAACTCCACGAAGCTGGCGAAGTTCCAATCGATGGCCACGTTTAAGCCTGCCGTGGTCGTTGTTTCAATTTCCCACAGGCCATGCTCTTCATCGGACGAGAGTTCTGTTTTGAACCCGGCCTTGTCAAGCACGCCTTCTATTTTCGCCATCAGGTCGCTGCTCTGAAAAACTTTACGCAGCGTAGCGCCTTCTTTGCGCAGCACGCCTTTCTTTCCGGCGAACGCTTCCAACAACGTATCCAACATGTGGGCATCACCACCGAGTCGGCGCGCGGCGCGTTCGCAGAAGTGTTTCAGGTCGACAAGTTTTTCCAACGACCGAGCCAGCTCTTTACCCTCGATGTCCTGGTTGGCTCCGACTGACTTGACAGTCATGTCGGCGGTCGCCATCCGCATCAGGTAGCGGACCATCAGGCTTTCGTCTTTGATGTACTCTTCCTTCTTACCGCGCTTCACTTTGAACAAAGGCGGCTGAGCAATATATACGTAGCCGCGCTCAACCAGCTCGGCCATCTGACGATAGAAGAAAGTCAGTAACAGCGTCCTGATATGCGAGCCGTCAACG
The DNA here is from genome assembly GCA_040003675.1 of bacterium. Taxonomy (GTDB): domain Bacteria; phylum Acidobacteriota; class Blastocatellia; order Pyrinomonadales; family Pyrinomonadaceae; genus PSRF01. The sequence continues at coordinate 15,680 of JBDUCC010000019.1, forward strand.
TCGGCGTCGGTCATCAGAATGATTTTGTGATAGCGAAGCTTGCTCGCATCAAAATCCTCTTTGCCGATACCGGTTCCCAACGCAGTGATTAATGCTTTGATTTCGCTGTGGCCCAGCATCTTGTCAAAGCGGGCTTTCTCGACGTTGAGGATCTTGCCCTTGAGCGGCAGGATTGCCTGGTTCTTTCGATCGCGGCCCTGCTTTGCTGAACCGCCCGCGGAGTCGCCTTCGACAATGTAGATTTCAGAAAGCGCCGGATCCTTTTCCTGGCAGTCGGCAAGTTTTCCCGGCAGCATGGATCCGCCCAGAGCGCCCTTGCGGACAATCTCCCGGGCTTTCCTGGCCGCTTCGCGGGCCCGCGCCGCGTCGACAGATTTGCCCACGATCCTTCGCGCCACGGTCGGGTTCTGCTCGAGATATTCAGTCAGCCGCTCGTTTAGAAATGATTCAACGGCGCCCTTGACGTCAGAATTCAGCTTGCCCTTTGTTTGGCCCTCGAACTGAGGCTGCGGCAACTTCACCGAGATAACTGCTACCAATCCTTCGCGCACGTCGTCGCCGGTAAGCGAGGTTTTGAAGTTTTTTGCCAGGCCTGACGATTGTGCATAAGCGTTAATCGTTCTGGTAAACGCTGAACGAAAGCCTGAGAGGTGTGTGCCCCCATCTACCGTGTTGATATTGTTCGCGAAGGAATAGACCTTCTCGTCATAGCCGTCGTTGTATTGAATGGCGACTTCGATTGAAAGCGCGTCGCCTTCTTTCTCGAAATAAAGCGGCTTGTCGTGTAGAGTGGTTTTGTTCTTGTTTAGATGTTTGACGAACTCAGCAATCCCACCTTTGTAGTAAAACTCGTGCGACCGCTCAGGCTCTTCGCGTTCATCTTTGATGGTGATGCGAATGCCTTTGTTGAGAAACGCTTTTTCTCGCAGCCGTTCTGATAGTTTGTCGAAACTGAAAACCGTGTGATCGAAGATTTGGGCGTCCGGCTTAAAAGTGATCTTGGTCCCGCGTTTCCGGGTCTTCCCAGTTTGCGCCAAGCGAGCAACGGCAATCCCTCGCACATATTCTTGCTCGTAAGTTTTTGAGTCGCGCCAAATTTCAAGGTGTAACGTTTCGGAAAGGAAATTGACAACAGAAACTCCGACACCGTGCAGACCGCCGGAGACTTTATAAGCGTTAGAGTCAAACTTGCCGCCAGCATGAAGTTTTGTCATCACGACTTCAGCGGCTGATTTCTTTTCCTTCTTCATTTCATCGACAGGAATCCCACGACCGTTGTCGATGACTGTTATGGAGTCGTCAAGATGAATAGTGACTTCGACCGTATCGCAATACCCGGCCAGGGCTTCGTCAATCGAGTTGTCGACAACTTCGTAAACAAGGTGGTGCAAACCCAATTCGCCGGTGGATCCGATGTACATTGCGGGACGCTTGCGCACCGCCTCGCGTCCTTCCAAAACCGCAATGGAAGACGAATCATAAGCCTGGGTTTTCTTACCGGTAATAGTTCCTGCTGTTGGCAATTCCTTCTCCTTCTTACTCTTCACTAAGTCGTCTTTGTCACCTTGATCCATGGCAAACTCGATGCAGCCTGATTTTGCTCGCGGAGCTCAACCTCAGTCCTTGGCCGCAACTGCTGAGAAAGTGCTTCGTCTTAACTCCGCCGGCACTGCCTCGCCAGCAACAATCTCGTGAACGGTGGCTCTGGAAATGAACCCCTCAACGTGGCTTCGTTTCGAGGTGGTGATGAATGTCTGCGTGCGACCTTCAAGGTATTCCAAAAGACTTCTTATCCGATTTTCGTCCAGCTCGGCGTCGACATCGTCGACCAGAAAAAGCGGGCGATCATTATGCCAGGAATTATACACTGAAATCGCCGCTAAGTCTAAGAGCAGCAAGGCGCTACGTTGCTGTCCCGAGCTGCCAAAAACGCGCAATTCCCGGTCCGCCAAATGCACTGCCAAATCGTCTCGATGAGGACCCAGCAAAGAACGCCCGGCCGCTGCCTCGGCCGGCATTCGAAGTTGCAAACGGTCGCTCAAGAGCGTCTCGTAATTGCTTAGATCACCCTTGCCATCGAGCGACGAGGAATAACGAATGTGGAGCTCCGCCGTCTCGAATAAAGATCGTTGGAGTTCGTTGTTTAAACGTTCCGTGTAATCGACTCTCGCTTCATGAATTTCCGCCGCCAAGCTGGTCAGTTGTTGGTTCCAGGGCGCTAACAGATCCTGTAATTGGGCTAAGCCCCGATCGTGCTCGAGGTTGTCCTGAAGGATGCGGTTCTTTTGTTTGATGACCCGAGTGTAGTCGGAAACTGTGCGCACATAGGCGGGACGCAAGGAAGCAACCCCGCGGTCGATGAAATGCCGGCGTGCTTCCGGCATGCCCCGAACGACTTCAAGCTGGTCTGCAGTAAATGAAAATACCTGGAGTTGACTGAGGTATCTGGTTAGTTGTTCGCGTTTGCCGTTGACCGCAATCGACTTGCTGTTGTCTTTCAGTGTTACGCGCAGATCCCGCTGGAGATCAGTACCACTGGAAACGGTTCCCGCTACAAACGCTGTGTCTTGTCCAAACTTGATTGTTTCCTGAAGACGTTGTGTGCGAAAGGATTTGGTTCTTGAGAGGAGGTGAATGGCTTCGAGCCAGTTTGTCTTACCCTGGCCGTTATTGCCGTGGATAATGTTTAGCCCGGGACCCCAATACATCTTTCCGCTGAGGTTGCGAAAGTTTTCTACTTCAACTGAGTCGAGGATCATCGATGGATTTTACCATGAGCCTGCGGCAATCTCTCTGGCCATTACGCGAAAAGCGAAAGCGCCCTTGTTCGGAAACAAGAGCGCTTCATGAGTTTGAGATTTACAACTGATCACAGTCGCATCGGCATCACGACGTATTTGTAGTCGTAGTCGCCGCCTTCGGCCGGACGAAGTTGAGCTTGGGAGTTTCCATCCTTGAATTCGAACGCTACCGCGCCGTCGCCGATTACGTTCAAGAAGTCCTGGAGGTACTGCGCGTTGAAACCGATGTCAGTTTCCTCGCCGCTGTATTCGGCTTGAATCGTTTCGCTTGCTTCACCTTCCTCGGCGTTCTGCGAGCTGATTACTAATTGATTCGGCTCGAGATGGAAGCGAATGGCATGTGAACGTTCGTCTGACATAAGGGCAACGCGCCGCACCGCCGCATTCAACAAGCCACAGTCAAACTGGACCGACTTGTCGTTATTCTTCGGCATAACCATATCGTAGTTCGGAAACTGACCGTAGAGCATGCGTGAAACCAGCAACCGCGGTCCGACTTCGAAAAAGATATGGTTATTGTCGAGGCCGAGGCTTATTTCACCTTCAAAGCCTGCGGTGAGTTTTGTTAATTCTGCTAAGGTTTTTCGCGGAATCAGTGTGTCAATAGCATCATTGCCGTTCTTTGAAACTCCTTTTCGCTCCACGTACGCCAGGCGATGGCCGTCCGTAGTGACCATCTTTGCGCCGGTTTCGTCGAGAATAAACTTTGCTCCCGACAGGGTGTAACGGGATTCCTCCTGCGTGATTGCGAAAATTGTCTTATCGATAAAGGACTTGATGATCTCGGCCGACAGTTTCGTGGGCGCCGATTTAAACGAAGGCACTTCCGGGAACGCATCGCGCGCGACCCCTACCATCTTGAATCTCGTCTTGTCGCAGGTCACGGTGACCCAGTCGTTGTCTTCTTTTTTGAAAGTCACGGGCGCGTCAGGCAGCAATCTCGCGATCTCAAAAAGCTTTCTCGCCTGCACACAGATTGAGCCGGCGGTCGAAACTTCCGCGTCCATATCGCAACGAATAGTAACGTCAAGGTCCGTTCCCGTGAGTCGAACATTGTTTTCGCCAACAGACTCTATGAGAATATTCGACAGCACAGGAATCGTGTTTTTCTTTTCCACCACACCCTGCACGTATGCCAGTTCTCGTTGCAGATTCTGTTTGCTAACCACGAATTGCATGTTTGACTCCTTACGCTTTGCGCCTTCACTCACAGCCATAAAATTCTCCTCGACATTTTCTGTCTCTAACTAACACAAACATTCTTTATATTTCCAGTAGTAGCAGTAGGGCCTGTTGATCTGTGGAAATACCTTCCTAAACGAATTAACAATTGACGGAAACGAGTTGATAAAACCGTGGATGCTTATTCAGGAATTACCCAAGCTGTCAAAAAGTTTTCTTTCGAGAAACTTATTCTAGTCTTTAACAACCCCGTTCTCAAACAACCTGAGGAATGCAAGATATTATGTAAATCTTGAGCGCCTTTACGACTAAACCAATCACTCAGCTTGTGGAAAACTACTTCTGTAAACTTTCGGCCAGATCGAGCAATAATCTTTGAAAGCTTGGATCAGCAGCCGCCATCGACTGAATCTTTTCAAACGAATGGATCACCGTGGTGTGGTGCTTTCCACCAAACGCCCTGCCAATTTCCGGATAGCTCCGGTTCGTCAGACGCTTGCAAAGATACATGGCAATCTGACGAGGAAAGGCGAACTGGCGCGCGTTGTTTTTAGAAACCAACTGCTCGACCGAGAGTCTGTAAGCAGCAGCGACTGACTTTTGAATCTGTGGGATGGTTACCAGCCCTGGCTCTTCATCGCTCGCGATATTTCGTATGGCATCACGGGCTAAATCTTCGGAAATCGCAGTTCCTCGTAATGACGAGATGGCCATCAACCTGATCAGCGAACCCTCTAATTCACGGACATTGTTCTTAACGCGAGTCGCTATAAACAGCGCTACCGCATCGGGGATTGCCATACCCATAGTTTCAGCTTTTCGCTTGAGAATCGCGACTTTCGTCTCTAAATCAGGTGGCTCGAGATCGGCTATTAAGCCCCACTCAAAACGCGAATGCAGTCTTTCCTCGAGCGTCGGAATCTCACGCGGAGGACAATCTGAGCTGATCACAATCTGTTTCTGCTGTTCATACAAAGCATTGAACGTATGAAAAAACTCTTCCTGCGTACGTTCCTTCCCAGCCATGAACTGAATGTCGTCGATTAGCAAAACATCAACCGAGCGATACTTCTCCCTAAAACTGGGAGTCTTGTCGTACCGAATGGCGTTTATCAGTTCATTCATGAAGCGCTCAGAGGAGAGGTAGCAAAGTGTCAGATGAGGGTTGCGCTGCTTGATGGCATGACCGCAGGCATGCATCAGGTGGGTCTTGCCCAGGCCCACCCCACCGTAAAGGTAAAGCGGATTGTAAGTTTTGCCTGGCGCCTGTGCCACGGCCAGCGAAGCAGCGTGCGCGAACTGATTGCATGAGCCTACGACAAAACTGTCGAACGTATATTTAGCATTCAAGGTCGGGTCGAGCGCTACTCGCGGTGCGTCGGGAGATGTATCTTGCACGGTCACCGTAGCTGGCGAGGTCTCTACCGCTCGAGCTACAGCGCTACCGGTCACGGCTGCACCTTCCGGCAAAACCCAATCAACTGAATAGCCGCGCAGATTCAACTCACCGAACGATTGGTCCATCAGGCTGGCATAGTGGACGTTGACCCAATCGCGCACCGCCGGATTGGGTACGCGCAGGCGGATGACATGACGATTGTTGTCGATGCCTTCAAAGCGAATCGGATTGAACCACGTCTCAAAACTTTCGCCTTGCAGTTTGGTTTTGATGGAACCGAGAATATCGTCCCAGAGATCGGCTTCCTGGAGGTCAAGCATGGGCGCACTCAAAGGACCACAGAACTACAAACATTTGAACTGGCTCGAAGCGTAAAAACCTTGCCATCTAATTGGAGTCGACGTCATTGTTTGCCGCGGGACCAACTGTTCGCCGATTGGTTATCCACAGGGTTTTCCTCACTTTGTGGAAAACGCCAAGTCGTTAAAGTAAAGCTTTAAGTTTATATGTATCAACAACTTACGGGGCCAGTCGAGGACACGGCGGAGACTAACATAGAGGGTCGCTGAGAGGCAAGAAAGCGGGAATTATAAAACAGTACAAATATACTAAATGGCAGATGTGTCCTCCTTCTTGGCGGCGAGTGGGAACTACCGCACGGTTCAAAGGCAAGAATCACTTCGCGAAATCGAACTATTCGAAGCCGTCGTCTTCGGTTCGTTTTCGGGGCTGCTTTCTTGACAGGTGTGTTTCCGAAGGCTAATCTTACCCTTTTCTTCAGGCGGGAGAGTTTGTAGCTATGTCTAAGCGAACGTTTCAACCGAACAATAGGCGCCGCGCAAAAACGCATGGGTTCAGGGCGAGAATGGCGACCAAGGCCGGCCGCCTGGTCTTAAAACGCCGGCGCTCAAAAGGGCGTCGTCGTCTGACTCCTTCACATTACTAAGACCGTTCATGACCGAGTACCTGCGGGGGAGCCGCGATTACCAAAAGGTTTATCGCAACGGACGACGTTTCGACAACACCCTGATGACAACGTTTGTCCTACCAAACAAACTGGCTCAAAACAGGTTTGGAATCACTGCTTCGCGGAAAGCCGTAGGCAACGCGGTCTTGAGAAATCGGGCGCGGCGTTTGCTCAGAGAGACTTTTCGCTTAAACAAGTCTTCGTTGTCCGGTTTACAAGAAAACTACGATTGGGTTGTGAACGCCAAACGAAAGTTACCAGCATTAAAGTTAAGCGCTGCGGTTGAGGAATTCGAAAAGTTGGTGTCAAGAATCGCGCAACAGGAAAGCGATAGGTTGTAAACCGGAAGCTTACGTGAAGTCGCTATTAATCGCATTACTTAGATCTTACAAGAACTTCGTTTCTCCATTTCTTCCACCCGCTTGCAGATTCTTCCCTACATGTTCCGAATACGCGGCTGAAGCGATCGGCCGGTATGGAGCAGTGCGTGGGACTGCCCTTGCTTTGCGCAGATTGTTGCGCTGTCACCCTTTCAGCGCCGGTGGTTATGATCCGGTTAAATAATTGAGTCCGGGCGAGGATGCGGCTTGGCAATAGGTGGGCTGCTAATTCAATGCAACAAAAACGACTAGTAATCGCGCTGCTGATTTCGACGGCAATAC
>JBDUCC010000167.1:0-6738 GCA_040003675.1 bacterium
GAGCGAGCAGTGGGATTGGAAGGGCAACCGCCGAGGCCTTCGCAGCGAAGGGTGCAAGGGTTGTGCTGGCCGCACGGCGGCAAGATGAGCTCGCGTCGCTCGTGACCGAGATCGAAGCTCGGGGAGGGAAAGCAACCGCCATCAAGACGGATGTGTCCGTGGCGAAGGACGTGGAGCGGATGGTCGCCCACGCGATCGAGGCGTTCGGCCGTCTCGACTATGCCGTGAACAACGCCGGCATCGAGGGCAAGTTGGCTGGAATTACTGATTTGGCCGAGGATGAATGGGACAGAGTTCTGGACATCAACCTGAAAGGCACATTTCTTTGCCTGAAGTATGAAGCCAGAGCCATGCTCGATTCCAGACACGGTGGGGCAATCGTCAACATTGGATCCGTCAATTCTTTCCTGGGCTTCCCGACCGGTTCGGCCTATGTCACCTCAAAGCACGGTCTGATCGGACTGACGACGTCTGTTTCCGCGGAGTTAGCGCCGCAGGGAATTAGAGTAAACCTTGTGTGTCCGGGATTCATTGATACGCCGATGCATCATCGCGGCCGAGCGATGCTGGGCGACGAGTTGTACGACAAAGCGTTACTCCCAAATGTTCATCTTCGGCGCGCGGGTCGCCCGGAGGAGATCGCTCAATCCATCGTCTTCCTATGCTCGGATGAGGCCAGTTACATCACGGGGACAACACTGACGCCGGATGGCGGATTCACACTGACGTTATGAGGCCGCATGGTGCCACCTAAACAATGGCAAGCAGCGGACGCGCAATTAGCATCTCTGTTCATGCCGGTTCGCGCGCGCCTCTGATGCCCAGGGTTGGGCGGCCATGCAAGGAGATGATTTTTCCTGGAACGGTTTCGCAGTTGAGACGTGTCAATTGAATCACTATTGATTCTCAACAATTTCCAAAGCTACATAAAATCAATGGACATCAGATCAAAGGTCACTATGGCTGTAACTGTGCTGTGGGTAGTTTTGTGGCTCCCATCCACTTCCAGCGCGCAAGTGCAAGCCGGACCAGCGGACCTTCCTATTGCTGCTGCAACACGCACCCAGGTGATCGAAGCGGTTCTCAGCCGGCTTAACGAATCGTATGTTTTGCCGGAAGTTGCCGCGCAAATGGAAAAATCTATTCGCACGCGAATGCAGCAAGGCGAGTATGACAAAATCCAGAGCAGTGCGCTTCTGGCTCAAACACTAACGGCGCATTTGGCTGAAATCGCTAAAGATAAACATTTGGGCGTTGGGTTTAGCTGCGACCCAATACCGATAAGTTCAGAGCAAAAAGAACCATCGTCTGAAGACCGCGAACGGTTCCGCCGCATGGCGAGCTCGATGAATTTCGGGTTTGAAAAAGTCGAGCGTTTAAACGGAAACATCGGTTACATGGAACTGGACGGTTTCGTCACTGCCGACCTCGGTGCTGAAACTGCAATTGCGGCGATGCAGTTCCTCGCTAACACCGATGCCCTCATCATCGATTTACGCTACAACGGTGGCGGCGTGCCGGGCACCGCTCAGTTGATCATCAGCTACTTCTTCAGCGAAACCCCTGTTCATTATCATTCTATCTACTGGAGACAAGGCGGTCGCACCGAACAGTTTTGGACTTTGCCTTATGTACCCGGCAGACGTTATGTTGGGAAACCTGTGTATGTTTTGATGGGCAAACGCACCCTCTCCGCTCCCGAAAGTTTCGCCTATAGTCTTCAGGCTCAAAAGCGAGTTACTGTTGTTGGTGAGGTAAGTGCGGGTGGAGCGAATCCTGGCAGGGAGTTTCGCATTAATCAACATTTTCAGATTTTCGTTCCGACCGGTCGGGCCATTAACCCGGTAACCGGTACGAATTGGGAAGGAACGGGAGTTAAGCCTGATATCGAAACATCCTTCGCCACCGCATTGAAAACGGCGCATCTTGCAGCATTGCGCAGGTTGTTGGAAACGACCACCAGTGAGAGAAAGAAAGAGCAGTTGAAAAGTGTGATCGAAGAAGTAGAGAAGCAACAGCAAACTGGAAAACTTCTGCCTGAAGCTGATCTTGAACCAATCCCCAGTGTCACAGAGCGTTAATAGGCGCTTGAGAAAAGTTTGGAAAGGACTTATTGGATGCGTGGGTCTTTAATACGCTTTTGCTTTGAACAAAAAGTCGAAAAGTCCTCTTAAAGCGGGTAGCATTTCGACTTATGTTGAAGTTTCAAGCTCACGATCCAAACTTCGAAAGCCGCGTCCGCGAAAGTTTCGCGCGCCAGCAGTTGATGCAAACGCTCGGGGCAACGTTGACGCTGGTTGAGCCGGGAGCAGTCGAAATCGAATTGCCTTACCGGGCCGACCTGACGCAACAGCACGGCTTTCTTCACGCGGGCGTAATTGCCTCAGTGCTCGACAGTGCGTGCGGGTACGCAGCTTTCAGTCTCATGCCTGCCGACACAGCGGTCTTGAGCGTCGAGTTTAAGATTAACTTACTGGCCCCGGCTCGCGGTGAGCGTCTGCTCGCACGCGCGGAGGTCAAGCGCGCGGGACGGACAGTAACTGTGTGTTCCGCGGATGCCTATATGCTGGAAGGTGCGCAGCGTAAAGCGGTGGCCACGATGCTCGGTACGATGATGGGCATCCGCGGGCGGAGTGACATCGCCGGTTGAAGGTCAAATGAATAAGCACCTGGTTTTTGTTTATGGATCGTTGCGGCGCGGCAGTGCGCGTTCCATGTCGATAAGATTTCCCACCGCAAAATTTATTGCTGAAGCTAAAGTAAGCGGCAGCCTCTATGATCTGGGTGAATATCCCGGCGCGGTAATTGATGGATCAAACTCATTAGTTATTGGCGAGGTCTATGAAGTTGGTGACGAGCTTCTGAATAAGTTGGACGACTTTGAAGCTTCGAGTAATTATCGACGGCAGCAGGTTGAAATCTCACTTGGAACCCACCGAAGAACAGGCTGGCTTTATGTGCCTGAAGATGATCCCGAATCCTATTCTCAGCACACATTAATTAAATCAGGTGATTGGATAGAATATGCCAGGACGAAAACAGACTGGCCGGGAGATGTCCCAGCTGAAGATTAACGCGGCGTCAAGCCGCAGCACTCCAAATTACTCATTCACTTTCAGCACTGCCAGAAACGCTTCCTGCGGAATCTCGACCCTACCAACTTTCTTCATACGCTTCTTGCCTTCCTTCTGTTTTTCCAACAGCTTGCGCTTTCGTGAGATATCGCCGCCGTAGCACTTCGCGATCACGTTCTTGCCCATCGCTTTTACGGTTTCGCGCGCAATTATTTTCGCACCAATGGCCGCCTGGATTGGCACCTCAAAAAGTTGGCGCGGGATAAGCTCCTTCATCTTGGCCGCCAGAGCTCGTCCCTTCGCTGCCGCAGTATCGCGATGAAGAACTAACGACAGCGCATCGACAGGCTCGCCCGCAACCAGTACATCAAGCTTGACCAGATCGCTTTCCCAATAGCCCGCCAGGTGGTAATCGAGCGAAGCGTATCCGCGCGACGTGGATTTCAAGCGATCATAAAAATCCAGAACAATCTCGTTGAGCGGCAGCTCATAAGTCAGCATCACTCGATTCGCGGTGATGTACTCAAAGCCTTTCTGCTGGCCACGCTTTTCTTCCAACAAGGCCAGAATTCCGCCCAGGTGTTCTTCCGGCGTAAGGATCGTCGCTTTGATCGCGGGCTCTTCAATCTTCACGATGCGGCCCGGATCCGGCATCTTTGCCGGCGAATCAATTTCCGTAACTTTACCGTCAGTTGTCGTCACTACATAGCGAACGCCCGGCGCGGTTGTGATCAGGTCGAGATTGAACTCGCGCTCCAGCCGTTCCTGCACGATTTCCATGTGCAGCAGTCCGAGAAAGCCGCAGCGAAATCCAAAACCAAGTGCAGTGGACGACTCAGGTTCGTAAAAGAAAGAAGCGTCATTGAGGCGCAGCTTATCCATCGCATCGCGCAACTCTTCATACTGATTGGTGTCAACCGGGTAGAGTCCCGCGAAGACCATCGGTTTGATTTCCTGATAACCGGGAAATGGTTCCTTGGTGGGCCGCGCTGCTTCGGTGACGGTGTCGCCAATCTGCACATCGGCGACAGTCTTTATTGAAGCCGTCAGGAATCCAACTTCGCCAACGCCCAATTCATCGACTGGCGTCGGCCGGGGACGATTCACGCCGAGCGTTTCCACCTGATAATCCCGGCCGGCATTAAAGAAACGAATCTTCATTCCCGGGCGAATAGAGCCGTCGATGACGCGAAACAAAACGATCACGCCACGATAAGAGTCGTACCACGAATCAAATATCAACGCTTTCAATGGCGCCTTGGCATCACCTTTAGGCGGGGGCACCTCGCGCACAATTGCTTCCAGAACCTCGGCGACGCCTTCACCAGTTTTGGCGCTGGTAAGAATTGCGTTGTGAGTTTCCAGCCCAATGAAGTGCTCAATTTGTTCGATGGCTTTTTCCGGCTCAGCGCCCGGCAGATCGATCTTGTTAATGACGGGAATCAGCTCGAGATTGTTTTCGATGGCGAGGTACGTATTGGCGAGCGTCTGCGCCTCCACGCCCTGCGAGGCATCGACAATTAACAGAGCGCCTTCGCAAGCAGAAAGTGAACGCGAAACTTCGTAAGAGAAGTCGACGTGGCCCGGCGTGTCAATCAGATTCAGGATGTACGACTGGCCATCCTGCGCTTTGTAATCGAGCCTGACTGCGTGTGCCTTGATGGTAATGCCACGCTCACGCTCGAGGTCCATGTCGTCGAGTATTTGTGCCGACATGTCGCGGCCGGTGACCGCGCCCGTCAACTCCAGCAGACGATCTGCCAGAGTCGACTTGCCGTGATCGATGTGGGCAATGATTGAGAAGTTGCGGATTCGAAACGGGTCCATAAGAACTTTGAGCTTTGTACTCAGCGCTTAGTACTTTGTTGGGTGAAACCGTCGCAATCGCCAACAGGACGAAGCACTAAGTTCCAAATACAAAGTTCCGAACTATTTACCATTCACCATTTACGATTTACCAGTTAGTCATTCATATGTTCGTCGACGTAGGCCCGCGCTTTTTCGACGGTGTTCACCGATTGGATGAAGCGGTAGTTTTTGGTGGCCCATGCCATATGGCCCTTGACGAATGCCGCGTAGTCGTCGGAGACATTATTGTCCGCGGTCAAAAAGCCAAGCTTTCGCAAAACTTTTTGGATTAGCTCGTTGTCGCGGGTCATGCCGGCTGCCTGGAAGAGTTTGTGCTTATCGTCATCCGAGAGCGACGACGAAGAAGTGGACGAATTGCTGTTTGAATTCTCATTCAAATTCGAGTTGGAGTTCGAGTTCGAATTTGTGTTTGCGTTGAAATTCTCGTTGCGATTGGAGTCGCTGCCGGGCATCGCGATATAACCCATCGAATACAACACTACGCAGACAACCACGATGACGATCAATCCCAGGCAGCCGACGCCACCGCAGCCGATAGCAATTTTTTGGTTTCTGTCCATGTTTACCTCATTTGTGTGTAACGCAAACTGTTAGTTTGCGGGGGAGTTGAATTCCATTCAATCATCGCAAACTAACAGTTTGCTTTACGAAGTCTACGAGCGCGTTTGCATCCACTCAATACAGGACCGGAGATGATAACGCATGTTTGCCGCGCTGTCGTGATGCAGGTCGCCGTGACCGGGCAGCACCCAATCGAAATCGTAGTTTGCCAGTTTCGCCATTGAACGCGTTTGCTCGCTCCACGAGTACCAGGTGACGCTCGGAAACGCGGTCAACGTCTGGCGTTTCGGCGACCAGGCGAGATGATCGCCGGTAAACAGGAACTTCTGTTTATAAAGAAAGACGACATGGCCGCGTGTGTGACCCGGAGTCGGGATAACGATGATATCGCTATCGAGCGAAACCTCGGCTTCGCCTTCGAGCACCTTCTCAACGCCGAGCGTGCGCGCGCCATCGTCCGTGTGCATCACGCGCTCACAACCAAACTTCGTGTGAAACAGAGCGTGATCGGCGACATCATCGCGATGTGTTAACAGCATCTGGCTAACGCCGCCCATTTCATCAATGCGCTTTACGATTTGGGTTGCATAGCGCGGCGAATCAATCAAAACATTCCCGCCATCTTTTGCGGGACGCACGATAAAATAGCTCCAGCCGCCAAAGCTGGCCTCGGAAGTGAAGCCGCAAAAATAAACATTCTCCGCGATGGGCATGGGAAAAGCATCGATACCGATGTGCGCATCATGCTTATCTGTTGTACCAATCGAGCCGGTCGGGCAGGCTACCAAAGACATCAGCGCCAGGCGGGTCTCTGCTTCTGTTTCCGGCTGGTGATAGACGCTGCACTGTTCGCCATGGTCGCGGAATACCGACGGCGCCAGCTGGCTACAGGTATCGCAATCAATGCAACTGGCATCGACATAGAAGTCTCCGGGAACATTTTCCCGAAGCCGCTGGAGAATGTTTGCCATTTAAGGAAGCCTTTGACTCACTACTGATGCAGTGCTAGACAGCCTCACCATTATCGAACGCTGTTCAATCTCTTTCATTGCAGTGACATGAGGTCATCGGTACCACCGCGCGGTAGCGGGTGCGTTCCGCCCCTTAAGCGATCCCACAACGGCAATGCTAGATCTTCACAATTGAGCACTGAATCTAAACCCACCCGCTACCGCGAGCTGGTACTGACCTCATGCCACTAAGATTTTAGTTATCGATCAGAAGGGACAGACAG
>JBDUCC010000168.1:0-6677 GCA_040003675.1 bacterium
TCTTCCGGCATCCACTTGCCGAGCGCTTTTTTGGTGGGTTCTTCGATGCCTACCGAGCGATCGTGCCAATCATCTCGGTCTCCTTCAGGGCCGCGTTGATTCTCATAGTTCTCGGTCTGCTCTAAACTCAAGATGATTCCCTTGGCAATCTCTTTCCAATCCTGGAACTGGATCCCGCGGCGCACCAGTGGCAGTCCCGCGCTCCAATCCTCCTGGGGCGCGCGCGCGTCCTGTTCGGGTATGGTTAGATTGAGTAAGGACGGGAAAGGCCGGCCGGTAAACTCTTTAACCAGCTGTGCCTCGATGTCTTTATAGGATGCCTGCGGATTTTCGCGTCGCATTGCCTGCGCGTGACGAAAAAGATCGGCGACACTGCTATTTTCCTGGGCCATCGGGTCGGAAAAGTTGCTGATTAATCTGGATTGCTTACGGACAATACCTTACACGCGGCGCGCGTGGAGTGTAAAGCAAACTGTTAGTTTGCAGTTGCTCGTTTTACCTCAACTGGAAAGCCAGGCAACCGCCGCAAACTAACAGTTGGCTTTACGAGCTCCGTTGAATTCTTTCCCGAATCGGGTACACTGCGAAGGAATGTCTGAACCATCAATTTCAACCCCCAACCCCTTTATTGACGAAAAAAATCTCCTGGCGGTTTGTCACTTCTGCGGCCGCCAGAGCAATCCGGAAAATCTTGCAACGCCCGCCAGCGCCGAATTGCGGGGACTGGTTGATGCAAACCTTCCCAGGAAAGAGTCGGCCGCGATCTGCCGGGAGTGTGTTGAGCTTTTGCAAAGAGCCAAAGCGCAGGTTGAGTCTCATCTCGCAGTCTTTGATCAGAATGACCATGTGCTGCCGACGCCGTTGCGGATGGATGCTCATGAAACATTCACCGGACGGGGAGTCACAATCGCGTTCCTCGATTCCGGCTTCTACGCGCACGACGATCTGACAAAACCAGAGGACCGGATCGTCGCTTATCACAACATTTTTTCACCGGATGAGGATCTGAGCGCACTGAAGAAAAGTGATGTTGCCAGTTGGCATGGGATGATGACGTCAGTGGTGGCCGCGGGGAACGGCCAGCTCGCGGAAGGTTTTTATCGCGGCATCGCTCCTAATGCCAAAGTCGTGCTGGTGAAGGTCGGCCGCACCGGCCGCATACCGGAAAAAAACATTCAACAAGGGCTCGAATGGATCATTGATCACGCGGAAAAGTTTGGCATTCGCGTAGTCAATATTTCCGCTGGCGGCGACTTTGAACAAACCTATCTCGAGAATCCTCTTTGCCAAACTGTAGATCGCGCCGTGCGCGCCGGCCTGATAGTTGTTTGCGCGGTTGGTAACGCCGGCATGGCCCCTGGCCATCCAGTGTTGCCGCCGGCCAGTTCACCCGCGGCCATTTCTGTGGGCGGACTCGACGATCAAAATTCGCTGGACCGTGCTAAACGCGGCATGTACCGCTCGTCGTATGGTCCAACGATCGATGGGCTGCAAAAGCCTGAACTGATCGCGCCCGGGATTTGGGTGGCCGCGCCGATTTTGCCGTCCACCCCAACATCCGACCAAGCGCAACTTTATTCGGCGCTCGATGCGGCAACCGACGACGAGTTACAAGCGATCCTGGATTGCAGTCCCGGCGTTGATAAGGACCTGGATGGCGCTCGCGACTTGCCGGTGCCGCTGCTGCGACAGTTAATCACGATCAAGTTGCGCGAAGGCAATGTTATCAATGGCAACTATAAATACGTCGATGGAACCTCGTTCGCTTCGCCTATCGTTGCCTCGATTGTTGCCTGCATGTTGGAAGCGAATCCCAGGCTGACGCCGCAACAGGTAAAACGGATCTTGATCGACACCGCGGAACGTGTACCCGGCGTTGAAGTCGAAAGACAGGGCTGGGGCGTGGTCGTGCCGCGTAAAGCAGTCGAAGTGGCACTAGCTGTGCGCGCATGACGGGGTAAGGGGCACAACTTTAGTCTGTGGCTGAGTGGCATAGACTTCAGTCTGTGCTTTTGTTGGCCGCCACAGACTAAAAGTCTATGCCACTCGGACGATGAAAAGCAGGCCGCTGTTGGACACTGACGCAGGCCTGTGCAACAATTCTCGAAATCAACAAGCCAGCCAGAGTTTGAATTTTCGAAGAGGAGTGTTAGCGAAAAATGTCTGAGAATGAGACCGCGATCGACGGCACGACAAGTGCCGAGCCCGCGGCTAATACAAACGAGAATGCTAGCCCAGCAGTGGGCGCAAATGAGAATGGAGCACCCGCTGCAGGAGCTGCACCAGCTGAAGAGATTTCTTATCACGCCGTGGAAAAAGACGGAGTGGTAACAGCGATTTGGGAAATGCAGGGTCGCAAACATATGCGCACCATCGATCCGCGATCGCGTCAGGGACAGGACATCCTCCGGCTTTACACGACTGAACATCACGATGAGGCGGCGCCGGTAGAAGCCAGCGAAGCGGCCTCGATCTGACCTCTCTGTTGGAAGGTCCGCCTCGGGGGGTTCATGGAATTGGTCAAAAAAATCCAATAATTTGAACCACTCCATTAAATTGCATCAGTCGCGCGAGCCCCAGAAGCCACTCCCTGCATCCATTCCTGCCGTTTCTTAAGAGTTAACTCATCTCAGAAACCGGACGCCCGGTGGAATATTTATTGCATTGTAGGACTGCATTATTAAAGACCACGCCGGATTCTTAAAGAACTCGCCCAGGTTTCAATAACATTAGATCAAGCAGGGACAGCAAGGTGTGACGAACATGCCGGGGTCAGCGCTGAGCAAGAACACGGCGGTCGGCAATTTCACGAAAAAGATCCCGCCGGAGTAGCGCGACCTCTCAAGGCGCAACCGACAACCCCAGACTGGGTTACACACAAAGGAGAGGATTGATGATCAAAGCGACAAGATTCCTGCTCGTGTTAATGGCTTTTTTTGCCTGCTCGAGCTATGAGGTTTCCGCCCAGACTACCGGCTCGATCTCCGGCGAGGTTAGAGATGAGAAGCAGGCGATCATCCCTAAAGCTACGGTCGCCGTCCGGAATGTGGAGACAAATGTGACACGTACCGCCCAAACCAGTGATGAGGGCCGATATCGGCTTGAGAACTTACCCGTCGGCGGTTATGAGTTGACCGTGGAAATGGGTGGTTTCGCCAAACATGTTCAATCCGGCATCACACTCGCGCTGAATCAAAACGCCATCGTGGACATTACGATGAAACCGGGTGGGGTTCAGGAGGTTGTGAATGTGGTGGAAAACGCTTCGATGCTGAATACAACCACCGCAGAAGTTGGCACTCGCTTCGACCCCAGACGACTTTCAGAACTCCCGCTTGCCACTAATCGTAACGTTTTCAATGTGGCACTTTCTGCCCCGGGTATCAGCCAGATACAATCCAATCAATCACAGTTCACGCAGGGCATTGGTTACTCTTCAAATGGAGGTCGGCTGCGTTCGAACAATTTTATGATTGACGGCCAGGATAACAACGATACTGGCGTAGCGGGCGCATCGGTACAGTTGAACAATCCTGACCTCATTCAGGAAGTACGGCTAATCACCAACCAGTTTAATGCGGAATACGGACGAAATAGCAGCTCGATTTTTAACGCGATTACGAAGAGTGGAACGAACCAGTTTCATGGCTCTGGTTTTTGGTTCCACAACGATAATGCGCTTAATGCCTGCAGCAACCTAAATAAGAACGCAGGATTCTGCAATCCAAAGGCTACGGATCCCGGAAAGAAACATGCTCCGTTTCGCATTGAAAACCAGCTTGGAGCGACGTTTGGCGGACCTCTGCACCTACCGCGTTTTGGCGAAGGGGGACCCTCCATCATTAGCGGCAAGGACCGAACCTTTTTCTTTGTGTCTGTTCAGCGATGGTGGGATCGTCAACTCGGCTCCGGGTTTACCTTGAATGGTGCTCCGACGGAAGCTGGCAGGCAAATCCTGCAAAGCGTGGCGGGTGGACGTCCGCAGATTGCGGCGTTGCTACAATTTGTGCCCCCCGCGCAAACCGCGACCGGTTCGTCCGCTAGATTCTCTCTCGGTGGACAAGTTTTTACAGTGCCTGTCGGCAATCTAACAGGCTCAACTGCATTTAAATTAGATGATTGGCAGGGATCTGTGCGCGTGGACCACCGTCTAACCGGAAAGCACAACATTAGTGGACGCTACATTTTCAACGACAACGACACCAAAGGAAGTGGCCAAGCCACCCCACCAGGCAACTCCTCGCAGAATGTTAATCGCAGTCAGGGCCTAAATTTGACACTCACCAGTGTGATTTCTCCCCGCTTGGTCAATGAGTGGAGAGGCGCGTATTTGCGGCGCGCGTCAAATACAGGTTCCCAGGATCCTTCTTCGGAACTAATCCCGTCGATAGAAATCTCTGAACTCGGCATGATAGGTTTTAACGCAGGGGATAGCCGCACAGGCTTCGGTCTTGCCGTTAACCTTCCGCAGTTCAGTTTCCAGCAGACCTATCAGTTGCAGGACAACATTTCGTATTCAACCGGTAATCACGCCCTGAAATTTGGCGTCGATATTAGACGCCAACAGTTGAAACAGTTTTTCTTTCCCACCATCCGAGGCAGGTTGTTTTATGCCTCGCTGGATCGCTTCGTTAACGACGTTGCCGATGTAGCTACGATAAACAAGCCTCTAATTGGTGGGCAGGCGATATACTATTACGACTGGCACGACTTCGGCGGATACGCGCAGGATGAATGGAAAATCAGACCAAACTTCACGCTGACTTACGGACTCCGTTACGAAACGCCGGGCCAACCAATCACCGATCTGGTGAAAGTTAATGATCGGATTGTAGCGGCTGCAGGCGGGAATGAGGGCTTTAGGTTCACACCGGTGCCTAAACGCGACAAGAACAACTTTCAACCCCGCATCGGCTTCAATTGGAACCCCCGAACCAGCAGCGAAGGACTGATGGGCCGTCTCACAGGCGGTGACAAGCTTGTAATCCGTGGTGGATATGGACGTTCCTACGATTACACGTTCACTAACATCGCCGCGAATATCGCCAGCTCGTTTCCGTTTGTTGCGTCAGTCACGCTGTCGACTGTAGCGCAAGCCGCGACCCCGGTAACCACTAGTCCAGGCCCTGGAGTCAATAACGCTTTCGTTGTGTTGCCGGCTATACAAGGAGCCACTGGACTGAACCCGAATACGCTTACGCGCACCATCGTTGGAGCCGATCTTCGTTCACCGTCCTACGATTCGTTTAGTTTGGAAGTGCAACGTGAGTTGTCGCGAGACTTGGTACTGCGAGTCGGCTATGTTGGTTCAAAGGGAAACAGTCTGTTTCAGACACTGGACGGGAATCCACGTTTGCCATTTTCGACAACGAGGGTGGATCCAACGCGCTCCATTATCCGCCTGCGGGCCAACGCCGCATCGTCGATTTATCACTCAATGCAGACCAGTCTGGAGAAGCGCTTGAGCCGTGGTTTCAGCTTCGGTCTCCATTACACGTGGAGTACGTTCATCGACACCGCGTCTGAAATCTTCAATCCTTCTGGTGCCGAAGTGGCCGTCTCGCAAGATTCTTTTGACCGCCGAGCTGACCGGGGTCGTTCTAGCTATGATCGTCCCCAGCGGCTCGCGGGTAATTTTGTCTATGAACTGCCTTACTTCCGCAGTCAGTCAGGTGCGATAGGGCGTCTGTTGGGGGGCTGGCAGCTGAATTCGTCTTTCTCGCTCCAAAGCGGTGCGCCCTTCACACCACTGAATGGTTCCGACCCAACCGGGGCATTGAGCGGAATCGACGGTTTGGTGGGCAGTGCCATACGACCCAATCTGAACACCACCCTTCCGATCTCCGGCATGTCTGTCGAACAACTTGTAGCAGCAGGCGGGAGCTCGCTCTTTAGGACCTTGTGCGGCAACCCGAATGCGGCCACGGGTTGTGCCGGCCAGCGCGTGGGCAACGCCGGCCGCAACATCTTGCGCGCCGACGGCATCAACAACATTGATTTTGGCATCCTGAAGAACACCCGCATCGGAGAGACTCAGAAGATTCAAATCCGGGCGGATTTCTACAATGCCACTAACACCCGAGACTTTGGTATTCCCGAAGGCCGGGTTAACTCGACGCAATTCCTAAATCAGTGGGGCACCAATGGCGGAAACCGTCGCGTCATTGTCGGGCTGCGATATGTATTTTAGCGCCACTTGCATTGGCTGATCTGTAATCAGCACAGGTCGGCAAGTCTACGAACTGTTGGGCTGAAGAAGGAGTCTTCTTCAGCCCAGCTTTTTTCCCCTTTCGCCGATGTTGGCTATCATTCCTCTGCTTGCTGGTACGGTAGCGTCATCAGTATTGTAATAGTGAGGCTCGGCCCGTGACACGGCCTCTCGGGGCTTATATGCTTTACGATACTCGAGCAATCTCCTGACTGTTGAGGATTACAATGAGAGTGTTAGGCATAATTCTATTGCTTGGAGAACTGACCTTTGTTTCAAACGGCCAGTCTCCGGCGTATTCTCAGCCTCCACCATTTGATGTGCTCAAGTTTAGTTGGAGCAAGGAACGTACAGGATGGCAGAGAGATCCCTTCAGCGGTCCGATTGAAGATTTCGATGAGGTGCGTGCGCGAGTGAGAAATGAGAAACGGATTGATGATGCAAAGAGGGGAGGAAACTCAGCGGAGGT
>JBDUCC010000169.1:0-6671 GCA_040003675.1 bacterium
TAAAACCACCGGAAACAACCATCAGTTCATTTAGCCGGACCTTGCGCTGCATTTGAACTCGCGTCGGCTGTCTGACCGCCCCAAAAACAGTGGCTGGCTGTCGGCTCTTTCTTTCGGCGATGCGAACACTTACTTGGGGATTCTTCAGGTACTTTGCGTAGGCCTTTGTAATGTCCGCCTGGACCTCTCGGTCGGTTCGGCACTTTGCATGAATCGGAGACTCCAGGAAAGGCAGCGAACTAATGTTCCCGTCGCTATCGACTTCCACAACCGAGTGGAGATCGGGCTGGGCAAAAACTCTCACGTCGAGCGTATCCCCAGGACCGAGGAGGTAATTTCTAATTCCTTGATTATCCACCGCCGACTGTCCTGAAGTGGAGGGCACCGAAGGTCCATCCTGACTGGGAGCACTTTGCGGTTCCTGAGTTCGAACCAATCCAGGAAAGGTAAGGCCGACTGCGATTGCTACTAATACGAAACTTCTTTTCATAAAAACCTCAAAATTGCTAACAGCTTTAACGAACGGAAACCTTGTTCAAGATGTCACTCGGGCTGTGAACGATGCCTCGGAAACTTCTCGTGATCGTCAGCCTGCTAAAACGTCTTCTTTTGCGACGACACCGCCTTATGCCGGCGCTTGTTGCTAGTCCGGTTAATGGTTCCAGGAAGCGCAAACCCTGTGAAAAGCAGGTTGCAATGATTGCATAAAAGGTGGTGGATGCCAACCAGACGTAGGATCAAGGGGGTTGGCTTGTAACCCTTCCTAATCCGTGAACTGCGACACTTAGGACACTTCTGAGAGATCATTTTCCAGCGAACTCCTCGCAACAAAGGTTTTTACGTCGTCGGCCTTTGATTGCTTCCGTTCCTGCGGGCTTTAAGCTGCGATTGCAACGATTCAATCTCACGAGCGATGCGTTCCGCGCCAGGGATGCGAACCTCATCCTTGACTGTTTCCCGATTCAGGTAAAACAAAGCATCCTTGTATCGATCAATAGCACGGCGGTAATGGCCTTTGAATGCCGACCGCTCTGCCAATTCAACCCAATGCGCAACTTTTACCGAAGCAATAAACTCGCGAATGGCGACGCTTGATTCGTTAAGATCGTTTTCCTCAGGATAATACTTCAGCGCCGAGTCCAAACAATGCAACGCGCGGTTTGCGGTTTCGATCTTGTCTGACGTGCGCGAACGCTGTTGCGCTTCATAAGTCAGCGATCGTGAAGAATTGCGCGCCCAGGTCAGCAGGTGATGTTTTTGTAGCGCTCGCACCCGCTCCTGGCCTGTCTTGATTGCCATGCGCTTATCGGCCGGCAAATTGTTTGACCTGAGAGCTTCGTCCGTCGTCGTCAAGTATTCCTGGCAAAGTTGAAATACCTCAAAGTGAGATTCGGTACTGGATCCGGCGTCGGCCTCTTCGGACTGTTTTTGCAGAACACGCCACGCCGCCGATAAGACTGACGAGGTGCGTGACCTGGTAGAAGAAGAAGATCGCTTTCGTTCGCCGCTTGAACGCAACGACGGATCG
This sequence comes from bacterium, assembly GCA_040003675.1. Classification (GTDB taxonomy): domain Bacteria; phylum Acidobacteriota; class Blastocatellia; order Pyrinomonadales; family Pyrinomonadaceae; genus PSRF01. The sequence continues at coordinate 1,529 of JBDUCC010000169.1, forward strand.
CCCTGTTCCAGCAAATACTTGGTCCAGGCGCGGCGCATCACCACTTCGCGCGCCGACAAAGCAACCAACAGGACTACACTGGCTGCAAGTCCCGCAGGAATCCAGGGCGCCTCGTCACCGCCGCTTACCAGCATCCACCACAATCCAAAGAACAGAGCCAGAGCGGCAACAAAGGCGCCTATCAGATATCCGACACTCGACGGCATCCGCGCTCGTGGGGCACGATGCCGCGAGCTTTCAGCCGCACGGTGCGCCTGAGTTCGCGGAGGTTTCGCAAAGAAGTCGTCCGCTGAGTTGTTGCTCAATTCGTTTCTCTCAGGAGATGTCGCAAAGCTGCAACTACAATTAACGGCAATCCCGTCGGGAGGAGCATTCCGGGGCACGAGACCCGACACATAAAAACATCGTAATAGTCGGCTTTTTACTATTCTGCTGTCAATATATGATAACTCCTGAACAAAAGACAGCGTGCTCTCAATAAAGGAAAGCCACTGATGGAAAAACCTGGCGAGCGAGAATTTTCCGAAAAGAATTTGTTAATTACCGGAGCTACTTCAGGAATCGGGCGCGCGACCGCTGTTCGCTTTGCCCAAGCGGGCGCAAACGTCGCCGCCGTCGGCCGTGATGAAACTGAGCTCGCACAGGTCAAACACACGCTGCTTGGTTTGAACGTGAGCTGTGTAACGATTAGCGCGGATTTGGCTCGGGATGATTCAGCCGAAACGACAGTGGCGAAAGCCATTGATGCTCTTGGTGGCATAGACATTCTGGTGAATGCCGCGGGACATATTTCCAATGGCACGATTGAAACAACCACGACGGAAGCGTGGGATGCGATGCTGGACATTAATCTACGCTCCGTTTTCCTCCTGATGCAAAAAGCATTGCCCTCGCTCGTTGAGAGAGGTGGCAACATCGTAAATGTTTCGAGCGTGACGGGCCTGCGCGCGTTTCCGGGCGTGCTGGCATATTGTGTATCCAAGGCTGGTCTGGACCAGTTAACGCGATGCTCGGCGCTGGAGTTGGCCGCACAAGGCGTTCGCGTCAACGCGGTAAACCCGGGCGTCGTAATCACTGAGATCCACAAACGTGGTGGTATGAACAACGACCAGTACGCTGCTTTCCTCGAGCACTCCAGAGGAACCCATCCGCTGGGAAGGGTTGGTAAACCGGAAGAAATTGCCGAGTTAATCGCGTTTCTGGCATCGGCCCGCGCTTCATGGATCACCGGCGCCACTTACTCCATCGATGGTGGCAGGGCGCAAACTTGCGCCAGATGAAATTGTCCGGCAGGCAAGAAAGCTCGCGCTAAAAACCCAGTCTGTATATACTCTGCCGAAATAAATTCGCGTTAGGTTATCGACTCCGCCACTGACAAGAATCTCGATAAAGGTCGGCCACAGATACTTCACAAACGTGCAGTCTGAATCGATTCTGAGAAAGGACTATTCTAATGATGAATGATCCACGCGCCGTTGCTGCATCGAATCCAGCCTCGCCAATTCGCCTCAAGCCGTCAGCCAGCAAAAGTATTTTTAAGATTATTTTGGCAATTACGGCAATCCTCGTCGCCTTGCTCCTGGGTCTCATCGTACTGCTGCTGATCGGCGTTGAGACGGGTCCGGTAGCTCTGATGATAGGTCTTATTTCCGCCACCTTGCCGGTTCCGCTTTATCTGATGCTGGTCCTTTGGATCGATCGTTACGAGGCCGAGCCGTTGTGGATGTTGGCTACAGCATTTTTCTGGGGCGCTTTGGTTGCGGTGTTCTTTGCTTATCTAATCAACACCGCCAGCGGCCTGATTGTGACGGTCCTTACAAACGACGTGCGCGCCGGGGCAGCGTTTGGCGCTGTGATCTCCGCCCCGATCGTCGAGGAAAGCGCCAAGGCCCTGATCCTTTTCATCTTTTTCTTTTTAAAGAAAGACGAATTCGACGGTGTGATTGATGGCATTGTTTACGCAGCCATGGTGGGCCTCGGTTTTGCGATGACGGAAAACATTCAGTACTACGGCCGCGCGGTCTCGCAGGCCGGTGGCGGTGGACTGACAATCGTCTTTATCATTCGTGGCGCGCTGGCGCCTTTTTCTCATCCGATGTTCACCAGCCTGACCGGCATTGGCCTCGGTCTGGCGCGGCAATCGCGAAACACCCTCGTCAAAATCATCACGCCAATCTTCGGTCTGCTGGCGGCCATCTCGATGCACAGCATCTGGAATGGCTCGGCAGTCATCTTTGGCGCCGGCGGTTTCCTACTGGCGTACGTCCTGATCATGGTTCCGGCTTTCTTCATTATGTTTGTAGTTATCGCCCTCGCCCTGCGGCGCGAAGGCCAAATCGTGCGTGAGTTTCTTACTCCTGATTTTCAAAGCGGACTCATGAACCAACAGGAATTCAAGCAATTCGGCTCGATTTTTGGGCGCATGGGCGCCTCGTATAATGCTTTTTCGCGTAGTGGGTTTCGCGGTTGGCAGGCGTGTCGTGAATTAAACCAGACCGCAAGCGAGCTGGCGTTTCATCGCAGCCGTTTGGCGCGCGGCATCGTTGTGAGGGATGCGAACGAACGCGAAGCCGCTTATCGCATGGCGCTTGAAGATTTGTTAAGACAACTACGTGGCGCCGGCAAATGAGCCAACGACGCACAGCGGCCGTCCTGGTCCCACACAAAGTTCATTCCTTTTTTTGGCCGTTGCCTTATACTAGCGAGAACTCGCGCCGGTCATAGTTCACACGCGAGCAAACCTCCGTGAAAATTCAACTCCTACCAAGCACTTTTGACGACCAGGGCCAGGCAACCCTGGAACAACGCTTAACTTGTTTTCTTATTGACGAGCGCGTAGCTGTCGACGCGGGCAGCATCGCGCTGGCGTTGAATGCGGAACAACGCGAAAACGTGCGCGACATCATCGTGACCCATCCGCACATGGACCACATCGCCAGTTTGCCGATTTTCATCGACGATCTTTTCCCGGCGCTAAAAGATCCGATCCGCGTTTATGCAACGCCGGAAGTAATCGACCTCCTCGAACGCGATATTTTTAATTGGAATGTTTACCCGCGCTTTTCAGAATTGAAAAACGACTTTGGCCCGGTTATGGAGTATGTGCCGATTCCCGAGGGCAAGGAATTCAAGGTGGCACATCTAACCGTTAGAGCGGTAGCGGTTAATCACATCGTGCCCACCGTCGGATTGGTTGTTTCCGACGGGAGCAGCACAGTAGCTTTTAGCTCCGACACCGCTGAAACCGACGAATTCTGGACCATCATCAATCGTTTGCCCCGCATGAATGCACTCTTAATTGAAGCATCGTTTCCTGACTCGATGGCAAAGCTTGCGGACGTCACGCGCCACTTCACACCTGCTTCCTTAGGACGAGAGCTTCTCAAACTAAACCACAACGGTCTCGACATCCTGGCCGTACACATCAAGCCTTCATACCGCCAGACGGTAATCGATGAACTCAAGGCATTAAATATCGCGGGCCTTGGAGTGATGCAGCCGGGAAAAAACTATCACTGGTAGGTTTGTTCAGAATCGCTTGCGGGTGATGAGATTAGTTGGCCTCAAATTCATTCTGGGCATGTTCCCCTGAAACTTCGTGCAAGGTTACCCTGCCGCTAGGCAATAACTCCTTAATGCTCGCGGTTCGTTCCTCGCGCTCGCGGCCAGGCATCAACTCCGCACGAAACGTCACCGTCATTCCTGGGCGCGCCCAAACGTTCGCCGGATTCTCTTTGGCTCGCTGCGGTTTCATCTTTTTCTTTTTGCCAATGTACGCGCCCGCTGCGCCAACTGCTCCCGCAGCCAGCGCCAGCCCGCCCAGAAGGCGCTTTGTGCCTTTCCTCATCGCTTAATGCGACACCGGCTCGCACAACGGATCTAAGCGGGCGGTGATTGTGGGTAGGCCACTTAAGGATTTTTCTGCATTCATCTGCGTGAAATGCGCCCATTCGGGTGGCACATTTGCCTCTGCAAAGATCGCCTCGACCGGACACTCAGGAACACACGCATCACAGTCGATGCAAGTTTCCGGATTAATGTGCAGCATGTCGTCGTCAAGATGGAAGGCTTCAACCGGACACACAAGGGCACAATCGGTGTAACGGCAGTTCACGCAAGGTTCAGCAACCACATACGTCATTCAGCAATGACCTCCCAGTAGGACAGACTTTCCTGTCTGTCTGTTTTTGTAGAACAATATATTAAGCACGAAACCTAAACTTTTGAAAGATGGGAAGAGATGCTATCCGCAGATTCCACACATTCAAGAAAAGACTTAACCCAGCCCTTCAGCGATGAACTTAGTCTTCGTACCTGTTTTAGGGTCTCGTTAATCTGTGTAATCGGCGTAATCTGCGGATAGCTGTTAACAGGTCGTTGAAACTGCGGATCATCGGGCGGTCCTATTTACGATTTACGATTCACGATTCACGATTATTTTGGCTCATGCCAGGTATGAACGGGTTTGCCGGTTGAGAAATCGTAGAAAACAAAATCAACATCAGCCAGCATCTTCGCCAGCAGAATGATTTGACCCGTGTGCATCGAGAAATGTTCGGTGACGTGAAGAATCGCGGCCAGCGCCGTTGTCGTCGTTCCCTGAATGTGAAATTGGTCCAGCAGCCGTGTGGTATCAAAACTCGCCAGCGTCTGATCAATGTCGCTAACCGCTTTCTTAAGGTGAGCTAACAATTCCTCACGGGGAAGCAGTTGCCGTTCGGCAAACTCAGCGTCGCGCCGCCGATTATCCTGCGCACCGCCCAAGCCGACGACGATCCATTGCCGCGCATTGCCGGATATGTGAAGGATGAGATTGCCGATACTGTTCGAGTTAGCATTCGCGCGCCACCACACCTGCTCATCAGCTAAGTGTTCCAGGCAGCGTTCAACCTTCGGCAGATACTCTTTGGTTAGAAGCTCGCGTGCCTGTGAAATAAATGCCGCGGAAACTCCTGGGTCCGCTGGTTGGGCTGGCGTTGTCATTTTGTTCTGCAAAAACTTCGGGCACGAGGACCGTGCGTAGTGCGCAATCTAGGTTTCTCGTACCTTATACAAATCAACCGATTGTCTGAACAAGTTATTAAGCTTCGTGGTTTCTTCCCCTCCCTTTGGGAGGGGTTAGGGGAGGGTGCGAAGCTTGACG
>JBDUCC010000170.1:0-6601 GCA_040003675.1 bacterium
CGCTGAAAACGATGTGCGAGCTAACTGTCTGGTTGGCTCAGCGTGGTCTGACGCTGGTGGGTGGACCCGAAATTGAACGCGACGCGATCTCCCAAAAAACTGGATGCTCCGTAGCCGAAGTCGAACCGGAAAAGATGGCCACGAATGTGGATCTGGTGCTCGTACTCGGTGGAGACGGCACCATGATCGCGACCTCGCGCCTGGTTGGTGACACCGAAGTGCCGGTGCTGGGAATTAATTTTGGCGGTCTTGGTTACCTGGCGGAGTTTCGTATTGAAGAGTTGTACACCGCTTTGGAATCGATTCTTTCCGGCAATTATCGTTTGGACAAACGCGTTATGTTGTCTGTCGACCTGCCTGGCGACATACAAGGGGCGCAACCGGCGAATCATCGCGTACTGAATGACGTAGTTATTAACAAATCGGCATTGGCACGCATCATCGAGATTGAAGCTTATCTAAACCGACAGTTTGTTAATTCGTTTCGCGCCGACGGTTTGATTGTTTCGACTCCTACCGGTTCAACTGCCTACAATCTTTCGGCCGGCGGGCCGGTTATTTTTCCTTCTATGAACGCAATCGTAATCACGCCTATTTGTCCGTTCACTCTTTCTAATCGGCCCATCGTTGTTCCCGACGACGCCGTTATCGAACTATGCTTGAAGACTGATAAAGAAGACGTCGCGCTAACGCTGGATGGGCAGGTTGGTTTTCCCCTGAAGGTTGACGATCGGGTAATCATTCGCAAGAGCAAGAACACCTTCAACCTGGTCCAGCCGATGAACAGAAACTATTTCGACGTGCTGCGCGATAAGTTGCGCTGGGGACGGTAGGAAGTTTCGAGTTTCGCGTTTCCGAGTTCCGAGTTAACAACAAACCTGCTCGAAGCTACAGGTCGAATCGAACTCGCATTCTCTCGAAACTCGGAACTCGAAACTCGAAACTAAAAGAAATGCCTGAACACAACGAAGACAAGCCAAGCAAACCACAAATCGACGCCGACGCTTTTGAGCGCGAGGTGACCACCGACCTTGACGAGGAGACACCGGACAAGCCAAAAGGTTGGGCTCTGCACACTCGCATTCTCATCGGCCTGGCAATCGGTGTGGCCGCCGGTGTTGCCGTCAACTATTCATTCGGCGGCGATCATCCGCGGGTGGTCTGGGTTATAGACAACATTACCCAGCCCATCGGTCAACTGTTTCTTCGCCTCCTGTTGATGATCGTGGTGCCGCTGGTTTTTTCCTCTCTGGTTGTGGGCGTTGCAGGCATTGGTGACATTCGCAAACTCGGGCGCGTGGGTCTGAAGTCGTTTGCTTACTGTTTAGTGATTTCCGCAATCTCGGTATTGATCGGATTGACACTCGCCAACACTATCCGACCGGGAACCCGCATCGATGAAACAACCAAGGCCGCGCTGGAACAACGGTACGGCACGGATGCTTCTAAGCAGGTCGAGGCTGCCAAGAAAGCGGGGAGTGTTCCCTCGCCGCTAATGCAGGTGGTGGAAACGATCGTACCTTCCAACCCGGTTGCCGCTATTGCCGGCGTTCCGTCGAATCCCAGTGCTGCGACCTCAGGTGGCACGCCAAACATGCTTCACCTCATGTTTTTTGCTCTGATCGTTGGCATCGCAATCACTTTGATTCCCGTCGGCGTTACCGCGCCCCTCCTGCGCGGGCTTGAAGCACTCTATGAAATCACCGCTAAGATCATTGAGATCATCATGAAGTTCGCGCCTTATGCCGTGGCTTGTCTGCTCTTTAACAACACCGCGCGCTTCGGCCTGGACTTGCTACAGGCCCTGGGTTGGTTTGTAGTCACCGTGCTACTTGGGCTCGCGATACATATGTTCGGCGTTTACTCGCTTTCGATTTATTTTCTCTCGCGTCTTTCGCCCATCGACTTTTTCCGTCGCATAAAAACCGTAATCTTAACTGCGTTTTCAACGTCTTCGTCCAATGCGACGCTGCCGACCGCATTGCGTATTTCAGAAGAAAACCTGGGCGTGCCGCAGGAAATCAACAGCTTTGTGCTGACGGTTGGCGCCACCGCAAACCAAAATGGGACGGCGCTGTATGAAGGGGTGACGGTACTGTTTCTGGCCCAACTCGCGGGTATCGATCTTTCCCTTGGCCAGCAGTTGATGGTGGTCTATCTCGCGATCCTTGGCGGCATTGGAACCGCCGGCGTGCCTTCCGGTTCGATTCCTTTCATCATCGGTGTGCTGGTTACGATTGGCGTCAATCCTGCGTTAATCGCCATCATTCTTGGGGTGGATCGGATACTTGATATGTGCCGTACAACATTGAACGTTGTCGGTGACATTACTGCGGCCACCTACGTGGCGCGCTCAGAAGGCTATGAGCTCTTGAAACCGCACCAACCGGCGATAGTTCAAGCCGGTGTGGCCATGCCGCCCGGCTAAAAGGTTGTCAGCCACACTTTGAGCATAAAGGCGCGACGAAGTGGGCACAGAGTTGCGGTTGACTGCCATGGTTTTTCAATTCAGCCGACTAGGAAACTGAAATGGTTTTTCCTCTTTACGATGACAACGCCGATCGCGTCATGACGCCGATCGTCAACTACATTCTGATTGCCCTTAACATTCTGGTCTTTGTGTTTTTGCAGCAACTGGGCACAAACGACAAGTTCACTTATGCCTTTTCGACTGTGCCGCAGGAGATTGTCAGCGGTCGCGACGTGATCACACCCGATCGAGTGGTGGAGGCGCCGGTCACCGGACAACAGCTTTTGCTGCCAGGTCTGCAGCCGACGCCCTTCTCCGTATACCTGACGCTGCTTTTTTCCATGTTCATGCACGGGGGCATTGCACACATCGCCGGCAACATGTTGTTCCTCTGGATCTTCGGCGACAACGTAGAAGACCGCCTGGGCCACCTGAGATATTTGATCTTCTACTTGCTCACCGGCGTGCTGGCGTCGCTGGCCCACGTGTTGAGCACGGTCATGTTTGCCGCCGACCAGGGTAGTTTGCTAATACCGAGTTTGGGAGCTTCAGGGGCAATCTCCGGCGTCCTCGGTGGCTACATCGTGCTGCATCCGAAACGCCGGGTAACAGTAATCATGTTTCGCTTTCTCACGGACGTTCCTGCCTATGTGGCGGTCGGCATTTGGTTCGCGTTCCAGCTAATCAGCGGCCTTGGTATTCTTGGAGGCGGTTCCCAGCAGGGCGGTGTTGCCTATGCGGCGCACATCGGCGGATTTGTCGCGGGCGTGGCCCTCGTCAAATTGTTTACGATAGGACGAGGGTCCACTCCAACTTATAGAAATAACCTTCCAGGTTAACAGCGTCACGCGAGACCATTCGTTGGAAGCGACAAGCAGTTCAGAGTACAACCTTTAGGTTGCGTGGTTGCGGTCTAGCAAGCTAGACCTTGGACTCTGAACTGCTTAAATGCGCGCAATGCCTCTTTTGCTGATCTTGACGACAGAATTGCAGCCGGTCCCCACGTCAGTTAAGATCAGCTTTATTTTTGAGGAGCAGGCCATGGCAACGAAGGAAAGCACAGTCGCGCCAGTCAATCAACAAGGCCTCAACATTCAATCCACTCCGAGAGAGCAGATGCAGCTCTACCCGCTGGATACTTTCGCGTACGAATTTCCCGGCAAAGAAATAAAAATCGATTTTGAGATCGCGGAATTTACTGCCATCTGCCCCTTTTCTGACTTTCCGGATTTCGCCACCATTCGTCTTCAGTATGTTCCCAACGAACGCTGTGTAGAGTTGAAGAGTTTGAAGCTCTACATCAATTCATTTCGCAACGTGAAGATCTTTCACGAGCACGTCATCAACATTATTCTCGAAGATTTTGTGCAGGCGTGCGATCCGTTGCGCGTCGAGATAGAAGGCGATTTTCATGTACGCGGGAATATTAAGACGGTGGTGCGAGCGAGCTGTAGCAAACAGGAAGAAAAAGGAGATCACTGATGTCCGCAAATAGCGAGCAAATCCTTAAGGAAGCACTAGCCTTACCGCCTCAGGAACGCGCCGAATTGGTTGAGCAACTCTTGGCCACATTTCAATCGCCTCCTGATCCTTACATTGATAAACTGTGGGCGCGCGAAGCTGAGGACCGACTCGAAGCTTATGATCGGGGTGAACTCAAAGCAGTTCCGGCAGAGGAGGTATTTAACCGAATCAAACAGCGGCGTGCCAAATGAAGATAAGCTTTCTTGACGCCGCCCAATCTGAACTTGACGATGCGATTGACTATTACGACGAAACACGCTCAGGATTAGGTTTGGGGTTCGCGGAAGAAGTTGAGCAAGTGAAACGGATCACTCACTATCCAGAAGCCTGGGCGCAACTATCATCGCGAGTTCGCCGTTGCATAATCAGTAGATTTCCATATAGCGTGATATACCAAAGTCGAAGCGAGATCATAGTCGTCGTCGCAATTCAACATCATCATCAAGAGCCCGAAAGCTGGAGAACTCGAGTTATCGAATAGTCGAATTCTTTGATTCATGAGTCTCACTACAATCTCCATCATCGCCGGCGCTATTCTGCTGGCGATTTTCTTTCTGATTGCCAGGCTCGCCATCCGCTGGGCAACGCGCTTGAGCATAATCGGCTTCATCCTGGTGGCGTTGATCGGCGTCGGGGTCTTCTGGTGGTGGGGCAACCGGCTCGTTTCACCTTCCCGCTCTCCGTCAAATCAGCAACGAAGCGCACCGGCTAAACGTAGCCCTTCTCGCTAAACATTCATGGGAAAGACTGATACTGATGATGAGGCCGACGTTTTTGTCGAACCAGTCGCGCCACTGAAATCGGGAGGCACCCCGAGCGGCTTGTGGTCTCGTTCTCGACTGCTGCCGCGCAATGTGTTTGCCATTAGTCTCGTCAGCCTGCTAAACGACGCCTCCAGCGAGATCATTTATCCACTACTGCCGATCTTTCTATCGATAACCCTCGGTGCTTCACCCGGAGTTGTCGGACTAATCGAGGGCGCGGCGGAATCGATATCAAGTCTGCTCAAGCTCTTTGCCGGTTACTTCAGCGATCGGCGAGGAAAGCGCAAAAGTTTTGTCGTTTTCGGCTATGTCTTGTCGAGCTTTGTTCGTCCGCTGCTGGCTTTTGCAGTCAACTGGTATCAAGTGCTGGGGATCCGCTTAGGCGATCGCGTGGGCAAAGGAATTCGCAGCGCTCCGCGTGACGCAATGATTGCCGATACCGTGCGCGTCGAAGAGCGCGGCCTGGCATTCGGATTTCACCGTGCCATGGACCACACCGGCGCAGTAGCAGGACCATTGCTTGGCTACCTGCTTGTGTTGCTGTTCGCAGTCGATCGCAACTCACCTACTGCCGGCGAGTTTAAGTGGATCTTTCTCGCTGCCTCGATTCCGGCGATGGCCGCGGTAGCAGTGGCGGCGTTTTATGTTCGCGAAGTCAAACACAAGCGCAGCGCCATTGACGATGCTGTCGTTACGGCGCCGGTAAAACTTTCACTGAAAGGCTTCGACGCGAATTTCAAGCGCTTCCTACTTATCGTCGCGCTCTTTACCCTGTCGAATTCTTCCGATGCTTTTTTGTTGTTGCGCGCACGCATGGCGGGCGTTTCGGTAGTCCTTATTCCGTTGCTATGGGCCACCCTTCATGTCAGTAAAGTTGTGAGCTCGCTTTTTGGCGGCGACCTTTCTGACCGGTTGGGCCGGCGGCGCTTAATTGTTTCGGGATGGATTCTTTACGCGGCGGTCTATGCCGGTTTCGCTTTCGTTACCAACGAGTTTTCCGTGTGGATACTTTTCATTATCTATGGCATCTATTTTGGCTTTGCGGAAGGCGCCGAGAAAGCGCTGGTCGCGGACCTGGTGCCTCCTGAAAAACGCGGCACCGCTTTCGGCCTTTACAATCTGGCGTTCGGGATCACGGTGTTGCCGGCATCGCTCTTGATGGGCGCTTTGTGGGATTGGCGCGGACCGCAAACAGCTTTTATCGTGAGCGCCGTGCTGGGTTCCACAGCGGCCCTGTTGCTTCTGCTGCTCGTAAAAACCCCAACCAATGCGCATTACAAGGTTTTGGGTTAACATGGCTTCAGTGCTTTTACAGGGGAAATCGAACGTTTAGTAACCACCGGTCCGCAAATTCCAAATACCGGCACCGTAAACTCTTTATGCAGTTTTCTTCTATTGAGGACGCCATTGCTGAGATACGCGAAGGGCGCATGGTGATCGTCGTCGACGACGAGGATCGCGAAAACGAAGGCGACCTCGTCTGCGCCGCGGAAAAAGCGACGCCGGAGATCGTTAACTTTATGGCGCGCCACGCGCGGGGCTTGATCTGTTTGCCGCTAACTGAAGAGCGCTGCGATGAGCTGCACCTGACGACGCAGGTGGCCGATAACACCTCATACCTCGGTACGGCTTTCACTGTTTCGATTGACGCGCGTAAAGGCGTTTCTACCGGAATCTCCGCCGCGGATCGCGCTACAACTATTCAAGCTGCTGTCGATCCGCAAACTCGACCCCAGGACCTGGCGCGACCGGGCCACGTCTTTCCGCTGCGTGCGAAAAAGGGCGGGGTGCTCGTTCGTCCCGGCCAAACCGAAGCCAGCGTTGACATCGCGCGCATGGCCGG
>JBDUCC010000020.1:0-22052 GCA_040003675.1 bacterium
GCGCGGATGTGCGCATGGTTTATTCGCCACTCGATGCTTTGAAGATTGCGAAAAAAAATCAGGAGAAGCAGGTGGTGTTTTTTGGTCTTGGCTTTGAAACTACCGCGCCATCGAGCGCCATGACTATTCTGCAAGCTGCGAAAGAGCAGGTCGATAATTTCAGCTTGTTCTGCAACCACATCACGATCATTCCGGCGTTGAAGGCCATGCTCGATTCGCCTGACCTGAAGCTCGACGGGTTCGTCGGTCCTGGTCACGTGAGCACGGTAATCGGGACGCGTTGCTATGATTTCGTACCGCGCGATTATGGCAAACCGATAGTTGTCACTGGGTTTGAGCCGCTGGATATCCTGCAGTCAGTCTTCATGATTGTGAAACAGGTTGTAGAAGGTCGCGCGGAAGTTGAAAACCAGTACGCGCGCGTGGTCAATCGGGAAGGCAACAAGCGCGCGCTCGAAGCTTTGTTTGAAGTGTTCGAGCCGCGCGAATTTTTCGAATGGCGCGGTCTAGGCTCGATTGCACATAGCGGCATGCGTTTGCGTTCGAAGTATGCGGCGTTCGATGCGGAGTCAAAGTTCAGCGTGCCTGGACTACGGATAGCCGATCCAAAGGCCTGCCAGTGTGGCGAGATTTTGAAAGGGGTGAAGAAGCCCTGGGAGTGCAAAGTTTTTGGGACAGCTTGCACGCCCGAGACTCCGATTGGTTCTTGTATGGTTTCGTCGGAAGGCGCCTGCGCGGCTTATTACAATTTCGGCCGGCTCTCGAAGATTGCCGAACGCTCGAGTGCTGCGCCTGCGGCATGAGGATAGGAACCAGATATTTACGTGGGATCATTCATGAAGGATAAGCTCATGGTCGGGAAGGTGGCTTGCCCCCGCCTAGGGTTGAATGCCATCCGACCGGAGCGGGGGCCACCCTTCCCAACCATGAGCTTTTAGACTTGAGAGTTTACAACTGCTCTCAATGCTGCTGAGCCAGTTGAATCTGTGAAGTTCGTGTAATCTGCTGATTAAGGTGTTTATGTCAAACGTATTCAGCCCCACGCCGCTTTTCGAAAGAGTAGAGCGAGCGCGGCGCCGAAAACATAAGTTTCGTGATACGCAAATCACGCTCGCGCATGGCAGCGGCGGCCGCGCGATGCACGAATTGATCGAAGGATTGTTTCTTGAGTACCTGCGCAATCCGTTGCTTGAGAAGCTCGAAGACCAGGCCGTATTTGATATCGCAGCTGGGCCGCTCGCCGGCCTAAATGGAAACGGACACGCTCGAACCAGAATCGCATTTACGACTGATTCATATGTGGTTGACCCAATTTTCTTTCCTGGCGGCGACATTGGGAAACTTTCCATTCACGGCACCGTCAACGACCTGGCGGTGAGCGGCGCGCGTCCACTGTATCTTTCCGCCGGCTTCATTCTCGAAGAGGGTTTTCCCATCGATGACTTGAAACGAATTCTCGCGTCCATGCGCGACGCTGCGGCGGAAGCGGGTGTGGCCGTCGTCACTGGCGATACCAAAGTCGTGCAAAAGGGAAGTGCCGATAAGATCTTTATCAACACTGCGGGTGTGGGAGTAGTCGAGGCGCCGGTGAATCTCTCAGCGACGCGAGCCCAGGTTGGCGATAAAGTAATTCTCAGCGGCACACTGGGCGACCATGGCACAACTATCATGATTGCGCGTGGCGAGCTTGAGCTGGAAACAGATATAGAAAGCGATAGCGCACCCTTGAATTTGTTGGTGCAGGAAATGCTCGACGAAGCAGCAAACGCCGGGGCGCTTGATTCTATTCACTGCCTGCGCGATCCAACGCGTGGCGGAGCGGCCACTACGCTAAACGAGATCGCCTTAAGTTCCGAAGTATGCATCGAGATTGAAGAAGAACTTATTCCAGTGCGCGAAGAAGCTAAAGGTGCTTGTGAAATACTGGGCCTCGATCCGCTCTACGTTGCCAATGAAGGAAAACTGATTGCCATCGTTGCCGCCGACATTGCCGCCCGATTAGTCGAGCGTATGAAGCTTAATCGTTACGGAGCTGAAGCCTGCATCATCGGAGAAGTGAAAGCTGAGCCGCAGGGTATCGTGGCGATGCGCACGGGTTTTGGCGGGACGCGCATTGTAGACATGTTAGTTGGAGAGCAACTCCCCAGAATCTGTTAGAACTGTCGGCCCGCTAATAAAATGGATCCATCACTCACATCATAGTTTCTGTGCGAAGCTATCCCGCATACCTTTCCTCAACCGTAAGAGCAAATACAACCGTACCAACTAGTCCAATAAGACCGGCGATGACGAACGGCACTTCCGGCGTGATTCTCCACAACAGACCGCCGATAGCCGCAGCCGGAGTAATCGATAAACTTCGCACCAGGTAATAAAGCCCCACCGATCGCGCGCGAACATTCTCTTGCGCGAAATCGACGATCATAGCTTTACGCGAAGGTTCACCGATTTCGCGCAGGCCACCAACAATGAAAGCAAGAACCAGCAAGGTAAAGCTGGACGCTGCGATTACCGCTAAGGGAAAGAGTGCAAAACTCAGGAACGTGACGATCACAAATGGTTTACGTCCTACCCGATCAGCAATCTTGCCCGCCGGAATATAAACGATGATGGAAGTAATCATTTGAATGGCGACCAGAGTTCCATAGCGCGCCACGCTGAAGTGCTGCACGTTAGTTACATAAAGAATCGTGATCACTCCGGTCATGCCTTCGCAGGTTCTGATAATCACGTCGGAAACGAGCAGGCGTTTTAATGCACTATGAAAAGATCGCCACACCCCAACTATTCCCGTGGTTCGTGAAGTCTGAATAGTTATATTAACTTTCAATAGAAGCAATACTGTCAGCCCGGCAAGCACGAGCGTGATTATCAGACCGGTGTGGATGCCTTTGATGATACCCAGCGACGCGATCAGCGCCCCACCCGCCAACGGCGCAATCACAATTGGTACTCGTTTAAGAATTGACTGTAGCGTGAAACCCATCGCGCGGCGTTCGCGCGGCAGCGCATCGCCGATGACGGCAAAGATTGCCGGTGATGCCATGCTTTGCCAGGCCATCACCAGGCCTAGACCGATAAAAAGAAATGGCCAGGAGGGACTGAAGAGATAGACGAGATAGCCGGCTGAAGCTATCGCCACAAAAATGAGGAAAGCGTTGCGGCGTCCCAGGTGATCGGCGAGCCAGCCGCCGGGATACTGGTAGATTGCGTCAAAAAAATCTTCCGCCGTCCCAAACAGTCCGACGATGAACGTGGTCGCGCCCAACGCCTCGAGATATTTCGGAAGAAACTTTTTCCACAGTTCTTCGCCCAGGCCGAGCAGAAAAACTGCAGCCGAGGCAATCGAAACATTTCGTTCGAGACTGAGAAACTCCGTTAGGCCTTCGCGCCGGGTCACGGCGTAGCCTATTGACCGATGGGTGGATCGGTTAGGGTGGCTGCTTGCGTCGAATTCACGTGAATTGTGTTGCTGTTAGAGTCGAGAAAGAAGTGGTTCTTGCCGGTAGCGCCGACGCCTTCCGTCACCTGCGGATCCGAGTTGACCGCAAAGCCTGGCTGGGCGGTGGTTGATTTCGGAGTTACGCGCATGACGTAAACATAACCGTCTACGACTGGTGTCGTGCCCGCAAAACGAGTGTCGAGCAGGCCTTCCTTCAGCATCTCATCGAAGCTTCCGAAGGCAGTCCGTTGATGCGAGTTGTAATAAAGCATCTGTTGCTCGGCAATCGTTCTGAGCGTCTTGATGGCCGCGGCCTCATTAGCGGATCTGACGGCAGCTTTCCAGCCGGTCACGCCGACGGCGATCAGGATGCCGATGATGGCGATCACGATCATCAGCTCGATTAGCGAAAAGCCCCTTTGATTATTACGATAATTATTATTGCGTTTCATAAACTCTCCTTGCTCGCTTAAACGCCGCAACGGTCGTGTAGTTCCCTCAATACCTTACCGAAGGCGGCCCATTTCAGTCGAGTCGGGGCAAGTTTACTACACGAGACTGGCGACGTCATGTCAGGAAGCAGCTAGTGTGGAACAGACTTCAGTTGTGATTGCCGAGTGGGCACAGACTGAAGTCCATGCTACTTGGAGGCGGATTTTCAGGGTGCGATGCCGCGGCCCAGCATGTAGAATGAGGACGTTTCGACCCCTGGTGACTACTGAATGAGACGTCTTGAACCGATAAGCAGACAGCAAGCAGCAACGGTCCTCGACGCCGTCGAGAAGATCAACCGGCTGCAAAACGCGATAGAAACTGTCATCAAAGGTAAGCCTGAAGCAGTGCGCCTCGGGATTGTCGGCTTGATTGCAGGCGGGCATCTGCTCATTGAGGACGTGCCCGGCGTCGGTAAGACTACTCTGGCCCATGCGATGGCGCGCGCGCTGCGTTGCAACTTTCAGCGCATACAGTTTACTTCCGATCTTTTGCCCTCGGATGTAATCGGGCTCTCCGTTTACAACCAACACACCGCAGTCTTTGAATGGAAGCCGGGGCCTATCTTTGCGAACGTCGTGCTGGCGGATGAAATTAATCGCACTACGCCGAAGACGCAATCGGCGCTGCTCGAAGCGATGGCCGAACGACACGTTACTGCCGAAGGAGTAACGCATCCTTTGCCGGCGCCGTTTATTGTCCTGGCAACGCAAAACCCAATCGAGCACCACGGCACTTACCCGCTACCTGAATCGCAACTCGATCGCTTCATGCTGCGACTGCGCATTGGTTATCCTTCAACTGAAGACGAAAAACAAATTCTGCGCGATCGCGAGTACCGGGATCCACTGGAAGAGCTACAACCTGTCATGACGGCAGCGGAGATCGTTGAACTTCAACGCAGCGTTACTGACGTTTCGGTTGACGATGCCTTAGTGGAATACCTGATGCGAATTGTCGCGGCCACACGAGAATCTGAAATGCTCGATCTCGGCGTTAGCCCGCGCGCTACGCTTGCGCTGTTTCGCGCCGCCCAGGCCCTGGCGCTTTCCGAGGAACGCTCGTATTGCATACCCGACGACATCAAGCGTCTCGTCATTCCCACTTTTGCGCATCGCATTCTCGTGAGTACACGCTTCTCATCATCGTTGCGACGCAGCGAAGAAGCGGAAGCTGTCTTGCGCGAGATAATGAAAACGGTAAGCGTGCCGCTGTAGGAAGGATGAAGGCGGAAGGATGAAGGATGAAGGATGAAAGTGCCAGGAACGGTAGCGGTCGTCCTTCATCCCTAATCCTTCATCCTTCATCCTTTGCCAAGTGGCGCAACGCCGTGTTCGGCACCCTTCTGGTCCTCGCCGGTCTCAGCTCTGCTGTAGTTACAATTCTTGCGCGCCGAGCTGAAAGCCCAACCTTATCAGCAGCGGCGGCCATTCTGTCGCTCGTCATCGCGCTCCTAATGCTGATCTTCATCGTGCCGCGCTTGGCAAAGTCCGCTCGCCTGGAGGTCATGCGCCTAGATCTACCGCTTGAAATTACAGGCGGCGGCGGCATTTTCCTCTTAATTCTCGGAATCGTCGGCTTCGCGGCCTGGAACACCGGGAACAATTTGTTATTCCTGGTTTTCTCGCTGCTCTGCTCAACTCTTTTTGTCGGCGGCGCAGCGGCGCGAGCAGCTTTGCGTGACCTGATCGTGTCGGCGCGTTTTCCGGATCACATTTTTGCAGCCGACGCCGCGCCAGTCATCGTTACTCTAAAAAACGCCAAACGCTTGTTGCCTTCTTTTTCCATTTTGGTCGCCGCCCGTGGTCCCTCAGACGCTGAACAACAGAATCGGAAGCGCCGTTTACCACGTTTCTCAAAACGGTCGCTGGCTTACTTCACTTACGTCCCGCATCACGCCGCCGCGGAGCAACGAGTTGAGCAGGTGTTTCCCAGGCGCGGTCACGTGCTAATCACAGGATTCGAATTATCGACTTTATTCCCATTTGGATTTTTTCGCTTTCGCAGGCGACTGCGGGCGCGAGACGTTGACCTCGTCGTGTATCCAAAGCCAGAAGTCATCGGCGACGAGTTGCATCTGCTGCCGACATTCGCGGGCCGAACGGTTTCATCAAGACGCGGCACGGGGCAGGATCTTTTTTCGCTGCGCGACTATCAGCCGCAGGACGACTTGCGGCACATCGATTGGAAGGCCACTGCGCGCTCGCGGCAGCTAACGGTGCGCGAATTTACAGCGGAAGATGAACGACGAATTACGATCATCCTCGATACCAATGAGCCTGATGGTTTAGACGCTGAAGAATTCGATATTAGGTTTGAGCGAGGAGTGGTCCAGGTGGCTTCGCTGCTGAAACATTTCATCGACGAGCGCGCCGAAGTGAGATTGATGTTATGCGATGATCTCGGGCCGTATGGCACGGGCGTAAATCATCTCTACGCCTGCCTGCGCAGACTGGCATTGGTGAAGGCGACTAAGAAAAACGAGCAGGCAGAAGTGTTGAGCTCTGTCGTCGACGTCGACCAGAGACAGAGTGTATTGAACGAAGACTACGCAATCATACTCACGGGTGCTGAGCCCGGTTCAATTCCCGCGCAAATTTGGCGCGCTTCGTTTGTCATACATATTTAAATACGTCAGAACAAGTCGTTAAAAACGTGCGAGGTTTCTTGCTCTCCCTTGGGAGGGGTTAAAGGTTGCGAAGCTTGACGCGCACACGCCTCCTTAACACTCTCCTAAAAGGGGAGATTGAGAAAGACGCAAACTCTAAGTGCAGCAGCACTAGAGATCGTCAAGAGATTGGACAGGCGAGGACCGAAACAAGTTGCCAGGCTTTATGTCGGAGTGAGTACACGTTCATGACCTTGTAGTTACCGCTGTAATCGTGGCCCTGGTAGTACCAACGCGCTGAATCTTTGCTGGTCAGAACGGCGGTGTTCTCCCAGACACGAATGGTAACGTGATCGCGACTCAGGGATTCAACTCTCACGTCACCCGAGCTTACGTTGCCGATGAATTCTTCCCGATCATCACCTTCAAAGGGATAAGCAAAGAAAAAGTCTTCAGCCATTATCTGTCTGAGCGTCTCAGCGTCGCCGCGAACCAGCGCCTTGGCCCAGTCGTCATTCATTTGCCGCAGCAATTGCTCAGTTTCGATCCTTGAGGGTTCGGCGGTTGAGTCGTCAGACATTGGGGAGTACTCCTTTGTCAATGGAGTTAGCGGAATGCTTCTTACGCCACAAAGACAGGGCAGTCAACTGTTAACCCGCCTGTTTGCGGGTGATATTAATAAGAGAATCGGCCGCGTTTTGGCCACTGCGAATGCAATCGGGTATGCCAACTCCCGAAAAAGCATTGCCGGCGAGGGCCAGGCCAGGCAGAGCCGCGATACGCTCGGCGATTTTGTTTACGCGACCAATGTGGCCAATTTCGTACTGCGGCATCGATTGTCGCCAGCGGAAAATTTCACTGAAAAGGGGAACGCGCTCGATGTGAAGTAAGTCGCGCAGGTCGGCGCGCACTCGCCTCAGCATTTCGTCGTCGTCGAGTTCAACCAGGTCAGACTGCAGCGCGCCGCCAACAAATGCTCGTAGCAAAGCGCAATCTTGAGGTGCGCGGCCGGCAAATTTCACGCTGCTGAACGTGCAGGCTATAAGCGACCGCCTCTCAATAAAAGGAACAACAAAACCAAACCCATCGAGCGGGTGCGGGATATCTGAGCGGCGAAACGCGAGGTTTATGGTTGCAGTTGACTCGTAGGGAATGAGTTTAAGGCCGGCGGAAAGCAGCACATCAGTTTGAGCCAGCAGCGATGATGCCACATATGCGGGGACAGCGAGGCACACCGCGTCAACGATGATCGCGGGGCCATGTTCCGAACGTACCTGCCATTGGCCGGAGGCTCGATCCAAATCAATAGCGGTAACGCGCGTCCGCAGCGCGATTCCAATATTTGCAAGTTTCGTGGCCAAGCGATCGACCAGGACTTGCATGCCACGATCAAACGAAGCGAACAGACTGTAGCGCGCGCCTTGCGTTTGAGAATGATCTTCGCTGGGGGTGGCGCTTGCATCGCCCACGCCTACGTTTTGCTTCCTCAGCGCGCGAATTATACTGCGATGCTTGCGTTCCATTTCAAGAAAGCGAGGCATGGTTGCTTGCAGGCTAAGTTTTTCCGGGTCGGCCGTGTAGATGCCGCCAACCATTGGTTGGGCCACGCGCTCCAGCGCTTCGCGGCCCAGCCTCCGTCTTATGAATTGAGCCAGACTTTCATCAGTCGTGCCGTTTGTATTCAGCCGCGGCAAGACAAGATCCAGCGCCATCCTCGCTTTGCCCGACCAGCTCATGATTTCGCTGTTTATGAAAGGCCGGAAACGCGCCGGCGCGATTAGATGGAATCCTTCGGGTACAGGGATGAGGCGATCGCCACGAACAATAAAACTTCTGCGATGCTCCGTGTTAGTGGTTAACAGGTTTGACTCAAGGCCGAGTCGTTGAGCAAGTGCGAGGGCTTCTGGTTTTTCAGTAATGAAAGAATCGGGACCGCGCTCCAGCAGAAAGCCGTCGCGATGTTGGGTATCGATTATTCCTCCGAGTCGCGATCCCGCTTCGAAAAGTAATACTTCGAGGGGTTCATTACACTCGGCGCTTCGCTCGAGCAACCGGTGCGCGGCTGAAAGCCCCGCTATGCCGGCGCCAATGATGGCAACGCGTTTCATATTAGGTGGCATAGACTTTAGTCTGTGTCTGCCAGAACGGCACAGACTGAATCTGTGCCACAGCGGCTCCGCCGCCCCCCTTGCGGTAAGGCTCTGCCTTACCGGAGAGCCTGAAATTAATGATGGGGCTAAGCCCCGATTTTCATGAGGCGTAGCCTCATGAAATAAAAGGAGTTCCCCGGAAAGGCAGAGCCTTTCCGCACGGAAAGCGGCAGAGCCGCAAGTACGGTCAAACCAACGAGCAGCAAGCAGTCAGACAGAGATCTGCGCGCGCGCCGTGTGTCCCGACAAAGCGCCGAGGCGCTTGCGGATCGATGCGTTCCATGATCAGTTCGCGGATCATCTTAATGAACGATGGATGCATCCCGGCGGTCGCAGCACGAACCATCCTCAAGCCAAGTCCGTTGCAAAGCGCCATCGCTTCGGTATCAAGGTCGTAGATGATCTCCATGTGGTCCGAGACAAAACCGATGGGAGAGATCACGACGTCTGTGATTGCCGCCGTATGTAGCTCACGTAAGTAGTCGAGAATATCCGGCCCGAGCCAAGGCTGTGTGGGTGAGCCACTGCGACTTTGGTAAACGAGCCGCCACTGCTCGATGCCCAAGGCGTCCGCAAGCAGACGAGCTGCCTCGCCAAGCTGTGCTTCGTAGTCACAGTTTTTCGCCATCGACATGGGAATGCTGTGCGCAGTGAAGACCAGTTGCGCGTTGCTTTGGCGTTCCACAGGAATTTTCGCTAACGCCGCGCGTATGTTCTCAACATTCGCTTCAATGAATAACGGATGATTGTAAAACGCGCGAATCTTGTCCACGCGCGGCGCGCCTTCGCTAACGATCTGCCGCGCTTCAGCAATGTTTTCCAAATACTGGCGACAACTCGAATATGAACTGTAAGCCGAAGTTACGAAAGCCAGCGCATTTGTTATTCCATCATCACGCATTTGCCTGATCGTGTCGGCCAGCATTGGGTGCCAGTTGCGATTGCCAAAATAAATGGGAAGATTGGGCCCGTTTGTTTCCAACTCTTCTTTTAGCGCCGCGATCATTTGCCGGTTTTGTTCGTTGATCGGACTAACGCCGCCAAACATTTTATAGTGCTTGGCGACCTGAAGCATTCGCTCTCGCGGGACATGCCGGCCGCGCAGCACGTTTTCAAGGAAGGGAATCACATCGTCCATTCCTTCCGGTCCACCAAAAGAAACGAACAGAATTGCGTCGTACGAAGGGTTCATTTAAGTAGCGTTAGAAACTTTTGATTAAGGCAATGAAAAGTTTTGTATTAAGCCCGCGAAGCGAGGCGTCAGCGTAAAGCCTGGGGTGGAGCGAAGCGGGAACCCCAGGATCGATTGTCATTTGATGCAAGAGCCCGCGGAGCGGCCAACAGCGGCACATAATGAATAAGTTCTAGCCATTGCGCTATCGGACGCTTCGCGCGCTCGGACTTCATACCTTTAACGTTAACCTATGGTTTCGCTACGCTCCACCCCAGGCTTTATGCTTTCACCCGCTACGCGGGTTTTGTAAATGGCCTGTGCTACCTCGCACTCATCTCGTGGATCATCTCGACCAGCGCAATCACGTTCTCCACCGGCGTCTCCGGCAGGATGCCGTGACCCAAATTAAAGATGTGACCGGAACGCCCCCCTGCTTGATCCAGAATAAGCTTCGCCTGAGAGCGCAGGTGTTCGCGGTTTGCAAACAATGCTACCGGATCGAGATTGCCCATCACCGCTTTATCGTGTCCAATTCTTTGCCAGCCTTCATCCAGCGGCACGCGCCAATCGATGCCGATGACGTTTCCCCCTGCTTCGCTGATCAGTTTCAAAAGTTCGCCTGTGCCAGTGCCAAAATGAATGACAGGCACTTCAGAATTAATGCCGGCAAAGACGCTACGCGTGTGCGGCAAAACATATTGCCGGTAATCATCGGGGCTGAGACAGCCAACCCACGAATCAAACAACTGCAAGGCCTGCGCACCGGCGTTAACCTGCGCGTTCAGATATTTCACGAGGGCACGCGAAAGCAACGACATCATAGCGTGCCAGGCGCCGCTGTCGTTGTACATCAGCGATTTCGTGTATACGAAGTTTTTTGAACTACCGCCTTCGACGATGTAGGAAGCCAACGTAAATGGGGCGCCTGCAAAGCCGATTAATGGAAGGTCGTTACGAAGCGCACCGCGCGTCTGGCGGATGGCTTCAAAGACAAACTCGAGCGCGTCAACCTCCTCCATTTCGTTCAAACGGTCAACATCCTTAGCCGACCGCACCGGGTTATGAATAACCGGGCCGTCGCCTTTGGTAAACTCCAACTGCAAACCCATTGGCTCAAGCGGCAGGAGTATGTCGGCGAAAATGATCGCCGCGTCTACTCCCAGGCGTTCTGCCGCAGTGACCGTCACTTCGGCTGCCAGCGACGGAGTCTTACATAACTCCAAAAAGCCCACCCGCGCCCGTACGTCACGATATTCCTGCATGTAACGCCCCGCCTGGCGCATCAGCCAGATGGGCGTAAAAGGAACCGGCTCGCGCCGGCAAGCACGCATAAAAGGGCTGCTCCAAAGTGCCTCAGTAATCTTCTCCGTCGTCAACGCTTCGCTCATTATTCGGGATGCCAGAACTTTCGCAGTTTGCTACTCGTTCAAGCTTTGTCTCCCCGGTTGTTTTATTGAATTCGTGCCGCTGTTTTGGCCGCAGATCAAGATTCAGACTACAATAAAACCGCAAAGGACAGTTAGCGCGCTATTGGCAATAAAGTTGCCACAAGCCGACTGTTTGCGGTGTTTGTTTCCTGAGAGCGGTATTAAATGAGCGGACAAGCCAGAGCCTTAGTAAAGTCGATGCCTGACGAAATCGCGACTGCAGCGCCACCGCTCGGCTTCGATGAGGCTTTTACGCTTCATCACCGGGCCGTCTTTCGCACGGCGTGCTCGGTAGTTCGCGATGCGGCGCTGGCCGAGGACATTACGCAGGAAGTATTTCTAAGACTCTATCGTAATCTTGACTCCAAGCCGGGCGAGGATTTGCTGCGCGCCTGGCTTTTGCGTGTCACTTTGAACGTGGCGCGCAACACCATTCGCGGTCGCTCGCGATCGATGGCGCGGGACAACGATTATCAGAAAGATACGGCCGGCGAAGGTTGGTTTGCACCTCCCCCCGATGAAGATTACAGCCGCCGCGTCGAAATAGAGCAAACGCGACGAGCTTTAGATAAGTTGAAAGAACCGATGCGCAGTTGTCTGCTGCTGAGGCATCAGGGACTCTCCTATCGCGAAATAGCAGACACGTTGTCGGTGAAAGAGACGAACGTAGGTAGTCTCGTCGCGCGTGGGCGAAAAGAGTTTGCGCGAGTTTACGGGAAAATCGGAGGTAAGTGATGAGCGAGTGTTTGCAAGAAGAGGTTATGCAAAGTTATTTGGATGGAGAACTGCGCGGTCAGCGTGCG
This sequence comes from bacterium, assembly GCA_040003675.1. Lineage (GTDB taxonomy): Bacteria > Acidobacteriota > Blastocatellia > Pyrinomonadales > Pyrinomonadaceae > PSRF01. Next base: position 12,097 of record JBDUCC010000020.1, read on the forward strand.
GAGCAGGTGGCGTCTCATCTGACTGCATGCGTCGCCTGCACTGCTTTCGCGCGGGAACTCGAACAGGAAAACAGTGTGCTGGCGGCAGCGCTTGCGCCTGAGTTTGAGTCAGCCGTGCCGAGCGAGCGTTTGCGCCAGCGCATCGATGCTGCAATAGCATCAACTCGTGTCGAAGCGGCTTCCACCCATAATTCAGCTTCGAGTCTTCGCGATTGGCTTTCCTCCGTTTCCGATCTGTTTACCTTTAGACCACAGCGCGCGCTGGGCTACGCCAGCCTGATGTTAGTTGTTGGCTTTGGCTTGATCATGGGCATGATGCGTTGGCAGACATCGCCTACAGTGCAACCAACGGTAGCATTCACTCCGGTTACGCCCGCTGTAAATCCGGCGCCCGATGCAACCGCGCCGGTGAACAGTGCGGGACCGATAAGTGAAACGCCGTCGAAAGAAGGCCAAGTGGCCAGCGTTGCGAATAATCTCCGGCCGCGCCGGAATGCTGGGATCTCGCCTGCAACGTCGCGGCAGTATGAGAGTCGTGCGAATCACGTAAAGCTTTTGCCGGGCGAGCGTAGTTACCTGCAAACGATTGCCCAATTGGATTTAACCATTAAGTCTGAAAAAGCCACTATGAAGCCCGGTGTGCAGGCTGAATACCAGCGAAATCTTGCTTTCGTCGATCGCACATTGGCGGTAGCGCGCACAGCGGCTAAAAGTAATCCAAACGATCCCGATGCGACCGAATTCATGTTTTCGGCGTATCAAAGCAAAGTCGATTTGCTTAACACAGTTGCCCAGGCGCGCGTCCTCGACAAGTAGGATTGAGGTTAGAACGAATAAGTAACAATGAAGTTCAAAGTAGTCATTATTGGTTTCCTGCTGCTGGCGGCAGCAAATCTCGCTTATGCCCTTGGCCGTCGCCCCGTGACGGGCGGTCAGAAGATTGAACGTTCCATCGCGACTCTGCCGACTGTCGCAGTGACACTTTGCGTTGACTCGGGCGACATAACCGTGCGCGGCTGGGACAAGAATGAAGTGTTAGCGCGCTCGAGTGAGGTCGGACGCATAGAACTGAAGCGGCCTGTCGCCGGAATGCAGTCGGGTGCGGCGACAAAAGTCCTGGTCTGGTTGGCCGACAAGCATGAAGAGAAGGAAGAAAAAGGCGGGTGCCACGCTTTTGGCAATATCGAATTGATGGTGCCGCACGGCGCCTCGATTTATTTGCAAACAGGCGACGGCACAATCGATGTGGGCGACGTAGCCTCGGTTTTTGCGCGCTCAGAAACAGGCGATATCTCAATTCAGAAGGCAACGCGCTCGGTCGAAGCGGTCAGCTTCAGCGGCGAGATCTCAGTTGAGAATTCAACCGGCCGCATGGCAATGAAATCCGTGAGCGGCGTGCTGAGTGCCGCCAACCTGCGGCCAAACGATCAGAGCGATTGTTTTGAAGCGTCAACCATCAGCGGAGATATTCAGCTCGACGAGGTGGACCATCAACAGGTAAGTGTTAAAAGCGCGAACGGTAAGATTGATCTTTCCGGGCCCCTGGCGCCTCAAGGCCGTTACACATTCAATACGACCAGCAGCGACGTGACTTTGAGTTTACCTACCAATGCATCGTTCCGGCTCAATGCGCGTGTGGCGCGGGACCGCGACATAACGAGCGATTTTCCTTTGAACATCACTATCGAAGATCCGGTACCCGTCCTCCCCAAGAAAATGAGCACACCATCGCCATCCGTGGTTCCCAAAAAAGCTCCCCCTGCGCCGGCGACGCCCGTAGCCGAACCGCAACCGCCGGTGGTGGTAACCGTCGATCCGAAGATCAAAATAACGGTGGCCGACCCCCTAAATGTTAAGTACGTTTACAGCCTGCGGCGAATCAATGCGGTGCACGGAAGCGGTGATGCAGTCATAAACATTGCGTCCTTCAGTGGCACAATCCATTTAAGAGATTCAGGAAACTAGCTTTAGTTGTCGCGAATTGGGGTACCCATCGCCGCCAGGTCTCGCGCAACCGGGGCGCGCTATGTCCTTTGGCGCGGCGGCAGCCAAAAACACTCTGGAAATAGTCAACTTTTCTGCCACAAACATTTTGCTGCCGGTGTTCTGGTACTAGAAGCAGCAAGTTAAGTTTGATTCCAAAACAGGAACGAGAGAGAGACATGTTGAATAAAGCACTCATAGCATCGATGACCATGGCGGCGGCATTGCTCAGTTCGGGCAACTGGCCCGCAGCGTCCAGCCTGGCCGCCCGGGTGGACCAGTTGACGGAACTGCAGAACTTCCTTCCCCAAACGAGCACCACCCCCGAAGTCGAACCGCAGCGCGACGAAGTACGGGAAGAGTTTCACCAAAACTATCCGCTCTCGCCGACCGGCCGCGTCAACTTGGAAAACATCAACGGTAACGTCAGCATAACTGTTGCCGACATCAGCGAAGTTCAGGTCAACGCAGTAAAGCGCGCCTATAACCGCGAGCGTCTGGCGGAAGCGAAGATCGAAGTGACTGCAACTGCAGATGCGATTCGCATCAGGACAGACTATCCGGATCGCGATCAGAATTTCACCAGCGACGAAAGAGGCCGCTACAACAATCCAGCGACAGTCGACTATCGAATCGTTGTTCCGCGTCAGGCGCGGCTTGAGTCGATCGCTCTAATCAACGGTTCGATGGATATCGTTGGCGTCGAAGGCGATGTCAAAGCGTCATCTGTAAACGGCCGGGTAACGGTGCGCGGGCTGAAAGGCGAAGCGAAGGTGAACACTGTCAATGGAACAGTGGAGGCGACGTTTACGCAACTCGATCCGGCTAAACCGCTTTCAGTTGGTTCCGTCAACGGAAGTGTGGTGGTGGTTATCCCTTCTGACGCGAACGTAATCCTGCGGGCAGAAACTATTCACGGATCGATTCGCAACGACTTTGGACTGAATGTTCAGCATGGCGAATATGTGGGCCACTCGCTGTATGGACAACTGGGTTCAGGTGGCTCGCGCCTCAAGCTCGGCAATGTGAATGGCAGCATTACCATCAAGCACGCTGATGATGGCCGGCCGCTGAGTCCGGCGCAGAGCCTGCTTTCGCAAAAGGACAAGGACAAGAACAAGGATAAATCGGACGATAGTGCCGACACCGAAGCCATAGACGACCAGGTAAGGCGGCATGTCCGGGTCGATGTTGAGAAGCTTAAGGAGCTGACACCGGAAATTCAACGGGAAGTTGAGCGCGCGATGCGCGAAGCAGAGCGCGAGATTCAACGAGCACAACGGGAAGTGGCGCGCGAGACGCGCCGCCAGGTGCGCGAGCAAGTGCGCACCGAAAGCCGCAGCGAAGCCCGCGCAAGTGCGCGGGCTCGTGGTGTTGGGTCCAATAGCCGCTTTGTTGAGCAGGAAACGAAAACTTTTTCCGTGCCCGCAAACGCGCGGATAAATGTTTCCACTTTCGACGGACCAATCATGATCCATGGTTGGGACAAGTCAGAAGTCATGTACCGGGCCACCAAGCACGGCGACGACGAAGCACAACTAAAGGACGTGCACATCGAAACTGATCAGCAAGGCCCGGCGGTTTCTGTGATTGCCAAGTCGAATGACCATCGTGGTTGGGTCGCTCTTGATGTTTTTGTGCCGCGCAACTCGAGCGTCCATGTTTCGTCGGAAGATGGCCGGCTGAGTTTGCAAGGAGTGTCCGGTGAACTAACTCTTCGAACCGGCGACGGCAGCATCGAGGTAACCGACAGTCAGGGCCAGCTAAAAGTCAGCAGTGGCGACGGCCATATTCGCATTGCAAATTTTGAAGGTCAGGCGGACGCGCGCACGCCTGATGGCTCCATCAGTCTCGATGGCAGGTTTAGTAGTTTGTCGGCGCGCACCGGCGATGGCTCGATTTCGCTCGCCGTGGCTCTGGATTCAAATTTCACTATAGAAACCGATGTTGCAGAAATCACTAACCGTGGGTTGACGATTACCGAAGACGAAGCGCCCTCAAGCCGCACCCGCCGTTGGAAGATCGGACGCGGCGGCACTGTTTTTATTCTTAACGCGGGCGAGGGCCAAATTGTGCTGCGACCACGATAAGCATTGTTTCCTGAAAAAGCTTGTATCCCCAGCAAGCTTTTCTGGAACGTTTTCTCGTTTGCTTCGTCTAAGACTTGCGAGTCGCAGCGCATTCAAGTCACTTCCGAAAACGCGCAGTACGTCTTTACTTTTTCGAACGATTGGGGAAAGACTCATGAAGGTCCGTCTACTTACCGTTGTTGCGACGATAATTCTTTGCCTGACCACTGCTTATTCGCAAACCCAGCCACCTCAAGCAACAGCATCACCGAGTCCCGCAGGCTCGCCGGAAGTGAAAGTAGCCGATCCCGGCGTTGCGAACGCCGCGCCTGTCGACTCTACGGCCAACGCAAAACCCGTTGGCGGCCGACCAGCGCTGCCACCAGGAAAAGCGAATCCGGTGCGGTTGCCCGCGTTTGCCAAGCCGCCGGTGATCGACGGCAAGCTTGACGAGGAAGTGTGGAAGAGTGCGGTTGTACTCAAAGACTTTTATCAGACTCAACCGGGAGACAATATTGCGCCGTCAAAGCCGACCGAAGTGATGCTCGGGCACGATGAGAGATTTCTTTATGTGGCCTTTCATTGCTATGACGAACCAGACAAAGTGCGCGCAAATATTTCGAAGCGTGACAACATCTTTAACGATGATTATGTCGGTATTCTGTTCGACACTTTTAACGACAAACGCAAAGCCTACGAATTTGATTTCAACCCACTTGGCATTCAGGCAGACGGCATCTGGACGGAAGGAATGGGCGAAGACTTTAGTCTCGATGTCGTGCTCGAGTCGAAAGGGATGGTAACCACCGATGGCTACACCATTGAGGTAGCGATACCGTTCAAATCGATTCGCTATAACGGCGGTAAGGACACGCTCTGGGGCGTGCATTTCTGGCGGCGCATCAAGCGCTTTAACAACGAGCTGGATATGTGGATGCCGATGTCGCGCGATGTTTCCAGCTGGCTGGCGCAGGCAGGACACCTGACGGGCTTTGAAGGCATTTCAACGGAACGCACGCTCGAACTTATTCCCAGCTTGACCATTTCTGAAACAGGGAAACGGAAGGAGCCGGTGACGGTAGCGCAGATTGCGGCTGGCGGTAGGTTCGTTAACGAACCAATAAAGTTGGATCCAGGATTAACCGGAAAGTACAGTCTCACCTCAAAGGTGACGCTCGACTTTGCCGTCAACCCCGATTTCGCCCAGGTCGAATCGGATCAGTTAGTTGTTACCGCAAACCAGCGGTTTCCCATCTTTTTTGCAGAGAAGCGCCCTTTCTTCCTGGAAGGCATCGACATTTTCCAAACGCAAATTTTCGCGGTACACACGCGCTCGATCATCGATCCGGACTTCGCCGTGAAGCTCACGGGCAAAATTAACCGCAACACGTTTGGATTATTGGTCGCGTCCGACAATGGTCCCGGAAACTTCAGTGAAGAGGAGCGCCCCACCGCCAACCCGAGACTGCTCGATAAAAATGCCAACGTCGGCATACTGCGGCTAAAGCACGACATAGGAAATAACAACTCATTCGTCGGGTTTCTCGGCACCTACAAACGGTTTGTTGATGACTATAACTATTTAGGCGGACTTGATGGCCGTTTTCAAATCGATAAGGTGACGACGTTTAGCTGGCAGTTCTTGACGACGAAGTCTCGGCATAAGTTTTTCTATCCTGAGGAGGGCAGGAGACTCGATCGCAAGGAAGACGGATTCATCTACGCCCTCGACTATAATAAAAATGGGCGTCATTTTGGCTATGACATCGCTCTTGTTGGGCGCACGCAGTACTACACTGCCGACCTTGGCTTCAATCGGCGGCCCAACAGCAACTCCTGGACCGGCTTTTTCCGCTACAACTCAGAGCCAAAACCAAAGGCCTTCTTAATTTCCTGGCGCGTTTATGACAACATCAGCACTGCGTTTGACTGGCAACGCCATTCACAGAATTACAACAACGAGTCGCAGTTACAGTTAACTTTTCCGCGCCAGACTTACGTCGGTGTAGGCCTCGACAAAGGGTACGAGCGCGTGTTCGAAGGCGAGTTTGGACAAAGACGCCCGAACGGCTCGAACTGCGTCATCAATAACAACTGCACTTTCGCCGGCTTTGATAACGAGCGTTCAAGTGTAAACCATGGAATTTATGCTTTCGCCGGCTCAACGGTAAACAAAAAAGTAAACTTCAACTTTTTTGTGAATGTTCGTGGGGGTGATCTCGATTTCGATTTCGGCGCCGGTCCGCGATTTCCTCGCGCGAGCCAGACTGCACTCAATGCTGATAGTGCCGCTGCCAATGGATTATGTGGCGGCGCTACTCCACCGCCCGTTTGTAATGCGCCCCTTGATCCCGGTCCGGGCGACTTCTTCCATTTTGACGGCGGCGTGAATTATCAGCCGACCACTGCGTTGAGTGCATCGCTGAATTACACTCGGGAGTCTCTCAAACGCTATGACACCGACAGGTTCGCTTTCATCGAGAACATTATTTCCTTGCGATCCACCTATCAGTTTTCGCGTTTTCTCTTCGCTCGCGGTCGTATCGACTATTCGACGCTCGCCTCGAGTGTGAAAGGCCAATTCTTATTGGGTTACACCCCAAATCCCGGCACCGCCCTGTACGTTGGCTACAATGACGACATGAGCCGCAACGGCTTCAACCGTTTCTCAGGGGCACTCGAGCCGGGCTTCCGTCGTAACGGTCGCGTCTTCTTCATCAAGATGTCTTACCTGTTCCGCAAGAGTTTCTAGCTTGAGCGGGGCCCGGGTTTGTTAGCGCCTAACCCGGGCGCCGTGTTTCAAACCACCTCTCCAATTTCGCCACTATCTCCCCGCTGGGTTAAGATTGCTTCACATGCAATCGTCACACGAAAATCTGCCTCTGGTGCGGCAGAAGCCATGCCGCACGCTTTATTTTGTGCCGATCGTCCTGTTGCTTTTAGCCGCCGGTTGCAAGAGCGGTTATCAAGGCTCTGCGCGTGAAAATAAGACAGCGGACAAAGCCGCACGCCAGGTGAAAACTGCGCGCGTTGAAGAGATGCCTTTTGGCGAAACGGTCACCGCGAACGGCACGCTCGCAGCCTACGACCAATCGACCGCGAGCGCAAAAGTTGCCGGCCGCCTTAGTACGATCTCTGTTGACCTCGGCAGTGTAGTGCGGCGCGGTCAGATGGTAGCTCAGGTTGAAGTGAACGATTACAAGCTGCGTGTGCAACAAGCGGAAGCAGCACTGGCCCAGGCGCGAGCACGCGTGGGGCTGTCGCCCGATGGGCGAGACGACACCGTCAATCCAGAACAGACTGGAACAGTCAGGCAAGCTCGCGCAGTGCTGGAAGAGGCAAAGGTCAGCCGCGATCGTGCTGCAAAACTTGTTCAGCAGGGGGTTGTCGCGCGTTCAGAGTTTGATACGGTTGATGCTGCTTACAAAGTTGCCCTCAGCCGCTATCAGGATGCAATCGAGGAAATTCGCAACCGCCAGGGCCTTGTTGCCCAACGTCGTTCGGAACTGGCGTTAGCGCGTCAGCAACTTGCGGACACAGCCGTGTATGCGCCACTCGACGGCATCGTTCAGCAGAAACGCGCCAGCGTTGGTGAATACCTCGCGGCCGGTGCGCCGGTCGTTGACATCGTGCGCATGAATCCACTGCGTTTGCAGGCAGAAGTGCCGGAGCGCGATGCGGGCACTGTCCGCTTTGGACAAAATGTGCGCGTTACGGTCGCAGGCGATCCGACTGTTTACGTGGGCCAGATCAAGCGTTTGAGTCCGGTTATCACAGCGCAGAATCGAATGTTGATGGTCGAAGCCGACGTGCAAAATAACGGAGGCCTGCGCCCGGGCTCGTTTGCGAAAGCAGAGATAGTTACCAACGACGCAAAGATGGCGGTCACGGTGCCGAATAGTTCTATCGTCACCTTCGCGGGCATCGAAAAAGTAATCGTAGTGCAAAACGGCAAAGCCCTCGAGAAGCCGGTAACCACGGGTAGGCGTAATGGCGACTGGACCGAAATCGTCGCTGGGGTAAACGTAGGCGATCAAGTGATTGTCGATCCCGGCAACCTGCAGTCGGGGATGGCTGTAGAAATAGTGCAGTAAAGAGTGCTGAGTACTGAGTACTGAGCCAGGCTCATCTGTAACATGTCTAACTATCACCCTCAATTCAAAACGAAGAGGAGGGTTCTTATGTCGAAGAAAGTTGAAAAGTTCGAGGACCTGATTGCATGGCAGAAAGCGCGTCAGCTTACTGGCCGAATTTACGAAACAACCAACCGGGGTGATTTTGCGCGCGACTACAGCCTGAAGGATCAGATTCGACGGGCTGCCGTCTCAACTATGTCCAACATCGCCGAGGGATTTGAAAGGGGCGGTGCCGCGGAATTTCATCGGTTTTTGGTGATGGCGAAAGGATCTTGTGCAGAGTTGCGAAATCAACTCTATATTGCGTTGGATGTTGCCTACATCCCAGCGGACGCCTTTGATTCATTGATGTATAAGGCAGTTGAGGTCGGAAGAATTATAGGCGGTCTGAGAGCTTCAGTTCAGCGGCAACGAGCGAGACTCGAACCGACAAACTGACTTAACGCTCAGTACTCAGCACTCAGCACTCAGTACTATTTTGAATTATGCAAAAGTTAGCCGAAATCTGTATCCGCCGTCCCGTCTTCGCCACGATGATTGTGTTGTCGCTGGTGGTGGTCGGTTCAGCAAGCTATTTCCGGCTGGGCGTCGATCGCTTTCCTTCAGTCGACTTGCCGACCGTTAGCGTCCGCACAAACCTGCCAGGCGCTTCGGCGCAAGAAGTCGAATCTCTCGTTACCCAACAGATCGAGGAGGTCGTTAACACCGTCGACGGTATCGATGAGCTGCGCTCAATTTCAGGTCCGGGCACCTCGATCATCATCGCCACTTTCAAGCTCGATCGAAACCTTGAGTCGGCAGCTCAGGACGTGCGCGATCGGGTCAACAGTCTTGGCCGCAGTCTTCCCGATGATGCCACCCCTCCGGTAGTGCAAAAGTTTGACAATGACAGCACGCCGGTAATCACCATTGCGCTGTCCGCAGACCGCTCGATTCGCGAGTTAACTGAATTCGCCGACAAGACCGTGCGCGTGCAACTGGAGCGCGTTGGCGGCGTTGGCGAGGTGCGCGTCGTAGGTGGACTGGATCGTGCGATTAACGTTTGGATCGACGCGGACCGCCTGGCTGCATATCAGCTTCCCGTAACCGCTGTTAGCTCGGCGCTGAGCCGGCAAAATGCGGACGTTCCCGGCGGCAATGTAAACACAGGGCGGGAAGAGTTGGTCTTGCGGACCCTTGGCCGGTATACCGATCCGCGGGCATTCGAAGATCTGGTGGTCGCGAACGTTAACGGCTCCCCCATTCGTATCCGCGACGTCGGTAGAGTTGAGGACGGTACGAAGGAGCAGCGTTCTTTGGCGCGGCTCAACGGCGTACCGACGGTGACCTTGGAGATACGCCGTCAGTCGGGCGCCAATACAATCGACGTAATCAATGGAATAAAGCGAGAGCTGCCGCGCGTTACGAGTCAACTTCCCGGCGATGTAAAAGTGGAAGTAATTCGCGACCAGTCACGTTACATCGAAGCGGCGCTACGCGAAATTCAGAAGCATCTGGTGTTGGGCAGCATTCTGGCAAGTCTGGTGGTGCTGCTGTTCATGCGGTCGTGGCGCTCTACGATTATTGCCGCAGTTGCCATTCCGTGTTCATTGATCTCGGCTTTCGGCATGATGCGCGCATTAAACTTCACGCTGAACAGCGTGACCATGCTGGCACTGGTGTTGATGGTCGGCGTGGTGATCGACGATGCGATTGTTGTGCTCGAAAACATCTTCCGCTTCATTGAAGAGAAGAAAATTGAGCCCAAAGAAGCGGCGCGTGAGGCTAC
>JBDUCC010000171.1:0-6569 GCA_040003675.1 bacterium
CGGTGTCAGGCGACAGCGACAGGGATAGGTTGGGTCGCCGAATTCCACTTGCAGGGTCGCGTGCTCGATGCCGAATTTTTGGTGCAGCTCGTTTGTGATTTGCGCCAGCAGCGCATCATCGCAAGTCGTTTGGGCCATTACGACGTGCGCGGTAAGTGCCGCTTCAGTAGTACTCATGCCCCAGACGTGTAGGTCGTGAACATCAATGCAGGTAGGCAAACCTGCCAGATATTCTTTGACGTCGTTCATATTGATGCCGGCAGGCACGGCATCGAGCACGAGGTTGAGCGAATCGCGCAGCAGACCCCAGGTGCTGTAAATAATGAGCGCGACGATCACCAAACTCACCGCCGGATCAAGCCACAACCAGCCAGTGACAATCATCGCCACGCCGGTCAAAACTACACCAAGTGAGATGACGGCATCGGTGGCCATATGCAGGAAGGCGCCGCGAATATTCAAATCGCGTTTGCGTCCTGACATAAACATCAAGGCCGTTCCGGCGTTGATAAGAATGCCAATCGACGCCACCGAAATTACTGTTGTCTCGGCCACGGAGTTTGGATGACTGACGCGTCCAACGGCTTCCCAGGCAATAGCACCAACGCTGATTAGCAGCACTGCCGCATTGATAAGCGCAGCCAGGATTGAAGAACGGCGGAATCCATAGGTCCGTGCCGCAGTGGGCTGGCGGCGCGCGAGCAGCATTGCTCCCCAGGCCAACACCAGACCAAGCACATCGCTCAAGTTATGTCCGGCATCGGCTACGAGCGCGAGGGAATGGGACAACCTGCCGTAGATCGCTTCGAGGACCACAAAAGCCAAATTGAGGGTGACACCAATCGCGAAAGCGCGTCCGTAGTTTGCAGGCGTGTGAGTGTGTGAATGTGCCATGAATCTATTCCAGGAAAAGCATTTTACACGCGAACTGACATGAGTCATCCAACGGTGAGGGTTAATTCGAATACGAGAATGCTTTAGGTCCGAAGGATCGGCAATGTAGCCCCGTCCGTGAGCGGGGAATCCAGACCTGAGCTTCGAAGGCCCGAACGTCCGACAGAAATTATGGCGCACCTGCGGCGCTCAGATCCAGCCGTCGCCCATACCCCGCCCTTACGGACGGGGCTACTAGTTGCCGGTCCTTCGGACCTTCGAGCTTAAAATGAACCAGCTCTCATCTTCACTGCGCTTGCCAACCACGGCTGAAAGCGATAATTCTTTCCGCAATGCAGAACTACTATAAGGAGAAGAGTCAGAACATGCGATCCCTATTTGTGCTTGTCTTGACGTTATGTTTTTGTCCGCTTGCCGGCGCGCAGCACACTGGTCATAGCAACCCGAAAGCTGCAGCCGAACAACCGCCGAAACTCGTTTCCGGAATTGGCGGCGTTCATCATCCGGTGTCAACTACAAATCCGGAAGCACAAAAGTTTTTCGATCAGGGGCTCGCTTTCGTCTTTGCTTTCAATCATGACGAAGCAATTCGCTCTTTCAAACGCGCGGCGGAACTCGACCCTCGTCTGGCGATGGCCCATTGGGGCATGGCGCTCGCGCTTGGACCAAACATCAATCTCGATGTATTTAAGGCGTTAATTCGCGGGGGTTGCGCTACGCTCCAGCCCTGGCTTTATGCTACCGCCCGCTCCGCAGGCTGATTGGTCTTCGACTTCTATAATTCATTGGGAGAAAGTAATTCGTGCTCTTAAAACCTCGCTTGGTGACCTTCGCATCATTTCTCATCGTTGTCGGCTTTACAACACTCATACCAACGGCGTCTGCTGATGACTCGATCTTTCGTTCCGGTCAGAGCCTCGTGGCCGGCAAAGATCCGTTCAGCGTTGCGGCCGGCGACTTTAACCGCGATGGGCATTTAGATCTCGCCGTCGCTAATGCAGCTTCCGACAATGTTTCAGTCTTGCTCAATCTTGGTCAGGGACAGTTTGCCGGCGCAACGAACTTCCCCGCCGGTCGCAGCCCGCGCGCCATAGTTGCTGCTGATCTGAATGGCGACGGCAAGCTTGATCTGGTGATAGCAAATAATCGTTCTGACGATGTTTCCCTGCTTGCCGGAGATGGAAAAGGCGGGTTCACGGGAACCGGAAATCTAACGGTCGACGCAGGACCAGTCGCGATCGCAATTGCAGACTTTAACCGCGACGGGTCATTGGACATCGTCACCGCCAACGCCAGGGCCAACAATATTTCAGTACTTCTTTCGCTGGGCCATGGCCGCTTTTCCGCATCGAAGCAAATCGACGTCGGCCGCGAGCCCTTCTCAGTAACCGCAGCTGATTTCAACGGAGATCGGCGAACCGATATCGTCGTTGCCAATTCCGCTTCACAAACTGTAGAGGTACTTAACGGCGATGGGCGCGGCGGGTTTGCGCCACCGGTTTATTACGCTGCCGGCGTGACACCAGTTGCGGTTGTTGCGGCGGATTTTGATCACAACAGCAAGCTTGACCTGGCGGTGCTTAATTATGTTTCCAACAGTGCATCCTTAATAAGGAACAACGACAAATCTTTTAGAGCCGCGCGCATCTTTCGGTCGGCGCCTTCTCCTACTTATGCGGTCGCGGCTGATCTCAACGGAGACCGCCGGCCGGATCCGGTGTTTGTCAGCAGCGGCGGCGGATTGTTCGCGTTATTTACGAAGGCGGGCGGCTTTGAGCAAGTTAAGCTGCCTGCCAAGCCCAACGAGGAATCGAGCGCCCGAGCCGTCGCCCTCTCGGACTTGAACGGCGATGGGAATGCTGATCTGCTGGTCGTTAATTCTGTCAGCGCCGATGTTGTGATCATGCTCGGTAACGGCAAGGGAGGCTTCGGAAAACCGGTGCCTTACTCGGTTGGCTATGATCCGGATGGCATTGTCGTAGCCGACCTTAACTCAGACCACCATCCGGATTTGGCGATTTCCAATGCGAGCTCTCGCGACATCTCGGTTTTGCTCGGCGATGGCAAGGGGGGATTTGGGAATACAACAAGTTTCAGCATACAGGCCCAACCGGCAGCGATAGCCGGCGCTGACTTCAACGGTGATGGTCATATGGATCTGGCCACCGTCAATCCAAAGCAATTGAGTCTCTCCGTGTTTATGGGCAATGGAGCAGGAGCATTTGCTGCTCCGCTGAAACTCACGGCTGCGCCCACAGCCCGCTTTATTCTCTGCCAGGATCTTAATGGAGACGGCCATGCGGACCTTGCCACGGCTGATGACACGAACAACACGGTCTCAATTTACCTCGGCGATGGGCGCGGTAGTTTTGCTGAACGCAGGGTCTATGCAGTTGGTGAGCGAGCTTTCTGGATCGCGGCTAAGGACCTGGATGGCGATGGACGACTTGACCTGGTCGTAGCAAATCATAAGTCAGGTACGGTTTCAATTTTGCGCGGGACAGCCACGGGCTTTGCGTCCGCACAGGATTACGCGGTTGGACCAAATCCCACAGCGATAGTGATTGGAGATTTTGATGGCGACGGGCGCGACGACTTACTTGTGCCTGCTTACCTCACTGACGCCTTCTCAATCCTGACCGGAGACAGCCGGGGAAATTTTTCAGGCGCGCAGGATTTTGCAACTGGCCGGCAGCCATCCGCCGGCGTGGCCGGGAACTTTAACCGCGATCAATTTGCCGATCTGGCAGTCGTGAACTCGACGTCAGGAGATGTTTCTATTTTTTTCGGCAACGCCAGCGGTTTTACTGCTTCGCCGCCGGTTGCGGTAGGCAAAGAACCAAGAGGGATAGCAGCCGGCGATTTTGACGGCGACGGGCAAACGGATCTGGCTATTGCGGATCCTGGTTCGCAAAACGTCTTGATCCTTTTAAATCGCGCCGCGTCGAACACTGAACGAAGCAGCTTCCTGCCAGAAGGACAATGGGGCGGAAGGGGCGCGAGTTTGATCGTGACAGCGACGGGAGCTTCGCTGGAGTTTGACTGTGCCCAGGGAGCGATCGAAAGAAAAATCGCAGTTGATAGATTCGGACGATTCGAGGTGACCGGCAAGTATCTAAGCGAACCGGGCGGGCCTTCGCGTGCTATAAGTAAAAGAGACGAAGACGGCATCATCACTGAGGTCAAAGAACTCAAGGCAGCGGACACCGCTCGCTACCTCGGTGAAATTAAAGAGCAGTCGCTGATCTTGACTGTGCGTAGCATGGATACGGATCGCCTCATAGGAAAGTTTAACCTTGATCGCGGAAAAGCCGCCCGCTTGCTAAAGTGCCGCTCCTAATAATTCGAGTGGAATTTTTTTCCAGAATTTTCCGCGAAAAGTAATAGTTGCGTCTTGCCGGATGACCGGTACTTAGCCTAATATGCGCGCACTGTTCATTCTGAAAGCCGAAGGGTTCACTTTCCCGATTCAACATAAAAATTTCCCACGCCTAAAATTCCGTAAGGACGATGGTCGCAATTGTTACATTCACCGATCACCTGATCGTATCGCACGTTGGTTTCAGCTCTTATATTCACTTTTTAGCTCGAAGATTTTCCCGTTCCAGATTTACGGTAGGATCGCAAGTTTTCAGAGCAGTCAACCTCGCCAGGCATCTCTAGTTCGTGAAGAGTTACACCCGGCACCTTCCCATCCTAGGAGATTTTTTGATGAACAAGAAATTTGTTACCCCCTTTCTATTCGCGCTTGTAAGCAAACAGCGAGCGACCAATTCGCGCATCGTCCCTTCCAAAGAGAAAACCGTCAAGGTCATCGCTCATGGGTTGAGCCTGGGGCTTTGCCTGATGCTGATGGTTGAATGCATAGCACTCGTGCAGCCTGTAACCGCCCAAAGCCAGCGGGTGAGTAAGGTCGCGCAGAACAAAAAGAAAAAGAGAAACCGCAAGAAGAAGCCGGCTGCGACCGCACCGAGCGCCGCCCCCGAAGAAACGGTAGCTAAGAAGAAAGCAAACGCTCCGCCGGCAAAGGCGGCGGAAGCTCCCGCCATCACGAAAGCCGAGCCCCGCGCAACGCATGAAGCCGAAGCTCTCGCAACCAGGAAGGCCGAAGATCTAGCGGCGAAGGAAGCAGCGGCGCTCGCCAGGAAGGAAGCTAAAGACCTGGCAAAGCAGGAAGCTGCTGAACTCGCCAAGAAGAAAGCCGAAGAGAGGGCGAAAAACGAAGCCGAGGATCTGGCAAACAATCGCCAAATGATTGTCATGCTGCCGTATAGTCTGGCCGGGTCTGCGAATCAGGCAGCCAGCGCCCCGGTGACCGCTACTCAGGACAATGCGGTACCGGCGCCTAAAGAAGTTCCCGCAAGCGCTCGCCCGGTTCAGGATTTGGGGGTTGTCAATATGGCAATGCTCAGCAACCAGAAGGGGATGGTTCCCTCGAGCGTAGAGCCGGTGGAGCTTAGAGCTATTCATCCTCCTCAGGATCTTCCCGAAGGAGCTCGTCCAGCGGTTGGTAAGCTCGCCGTTGCCAAAGAGTCTAAGAAAAAAAAAGAGAGTTTGGACTCGCCGATCGCAACCGTACCCTCGCCCTTGATGACCCGCACATTCAAGTCCGACAATATAAGCTTGGGTTCGATTCCGCCGGACACAATGGGCGCGGTCGGCCCTAGTCACGTCGTGACCACAACGAATGAAAAAATACTCATTCACGACCGCAACGGGGCGGTCCTTAGCACCGTAACCCTGAATGCTTTTTGGGCCACTGCGCCTAATGGTCTAGCTAGTCCCTCGACCTTCGATCCAAAGATTCTTTACGATCGTTTCAATGACCGCTTCATCTTGATAAGTACGGCGAACGCGCGCATTGCGACGTCGGCCACGCTGATCGCAACCTCGCAGGCCGGTGACCCGCTAGGCCTCTGGAACCGCTACGCGATTGACGCCGATTCAACCGCCGATGGGGCGGGTGGAGCCTGGGCAGACTATCCGAGCGTCGGCTTTAACAAGAACTGGATTGTGGTCTCAATAAATCGCTTCGGCTACGGAAACAGGGGCGGTGGCTTTCAGGGACCCTCGATCTACGTTATTAACAAAACCGAGGCTTACGCGGGTTTGCCGCTGGTTGCGGCGGTATTCGAAGACAGCTTCTCGACGGGCTGTCTGGCTTTGCCGACCGCCGCCCAACAAGCTGCGGCCATCGGCTGTGGTTTCACTTACGTTCCCGCCATCACCGAGGACAACACAACCGAGGAAGAATACTTAACTGAGGACTGGGACTCGCAATTCGGCCAGCTTCGCATGACGAAGATTACCGGACCGCAAGCGGCTCCGGTTGTGACAGTTGGCTACCAGTTCCCCCAGTCAACCTATTCGTGGCGCTTCAATAGTTCGCTCATTGCTGGTACAGGCGGCTACGCGCCTCAGCGCCAGCAGAACATTTTCTTACCTTCAGGCACCCGGATTACGACCAACGATTCACGCATCCAGAATGCTGTGCTGCGAAACGGCTCGTTTTGGACAACGCATGCCGTGGGACTCGCCCGGTTGCAAACGCCTGCGGGCATTGCTGTCGGTGGCTCAGCCAATCCGGACATACGCTGGGCAGTGCAGTGGTGGCAGATTGATCCGCTCGTAACCAACACAAGCACGGGGACGCCGCCAATTCAGCGCAACGTCAT
>JBDUCC010000172.1:0-6438 GCA_040003675.1 bacterium
TCGGCCATTAATCGGGGACGCGATTATAGATTCTCTTATTGTCAGGTCTATTCGCGGGAACGAATATTCCACCAGACGTGTCCTGACGAAAAACTGTTCGGCCGGTTTGCGTCAGAGTCTTTCCATCCCTGGAAAGTTTCCATTCGTCGATGATGTCAAACTCCAATGGATGCCCACCGACAACGCTCCGCCGGGTGGAGCGTGTAACCAGCTTGTCGCCTTTCCACGTGGTTTTTGATTTCGTTACGTCTTTATCGGTGCCCGGCCTATTCATGTCTGTGCCGGTGCTAAGAAACGTTATCGTCGGATTCGTTTCGCTGCGGCCGTCGGTGTAGTAAACGAAATCCTTCTCAGTACTTTGACCATTGCTTTGGATCAGGTGGGGGATGCGCAATTCCGGATCGTGGTGAACGATTTTCAAAGGCTGGTCAGGCGCCAAGGGTGGTCCAACATTACTTTTAGCGCGATCCAACAACCATGTGCCGCTGAAGTCGGGTTTGGGCTTTATGGTCTTTTGTTTTCCCTGAGCGAGTGCCGGCGATGGTAACAGCGCGCTGATTAGCACGAAGCAAAAAGCATTTACTAACTGTTTCAACTATTCACCCCTTGATTAATTGCGCAGCGAATGAATAGGCGCCGGAATTCGGCCGCCACGGCGAATAAAATCGGCCGACGAATACGCGTTGACGGCCATGATTGGCGCGCTGCCAAGCAGGCCGCCGAATTCCACCATTTCGCCAACTTCTTTTCCCGGCACTGGAATAATGCGCACGGCCGTTGTCTTGTTATTCATCACGCCGATAGCCATTTCATCCGCAATGATCGCCGAGATCGTTTCCGCGGAAGTTGAACCGGGCACGGCTACCATGTCGATGCCAACCGAGCAGACGCTGGTCCACGCCTCGAGTTTATCCAACGACAGCGCGCCCAGTTGCGCGGCTTCAATCATGCCGGCGTCTTCGGAAACAGGGATGAAAGCGCCGCTCATTCCGCCCACGGATCCACTAGCCATCGCACCGCCTTTTTTTACGGCGTCCGTTAGTAAAGCCAGGGCCGCGGTGGTGCCATGTGTGCCCGCGCGTTCAAAGCCCATAGCTTCAATAATGTTCGCCACTGAATCACCGGGAACCGGCGTTGGCGCGAGGGACAGGTCAATTATGCCGAACGGAATACCCAACCGGCGCGCGGCCTCCCGGCCCACCAATTCGCCTGCGCGCGAAAGCTTAAAGGAAAGTTTCTTGATGATTTCTGCCAGGTCCTGGAGCGGCAGGTCGCGTGCGGCTCGACTGATCGCATAGTTCACAACGCCTGGTCCGGAAACGCCGACATTGATCACCGCCTCGGGTTCACCCACTCCGTGAAAAGCGCCGGCCATGAACGGATTGTCTTCCACGGAATTCGCGAAGCAGACAAACTTGGCGCAGGCGATACCACCTTCGTTGCGGGTGCGCTCAGCGGCTTCCTTAATAATGATGCCTACCTGGCGTACCGCATCCATGTTGATGCCGGCGCGCGTCGTGGCCACATTGACTGAAGAACACAAACGTTTGGTCGTAGACAACGCTTCCGGAATCGAGTTGAGGAACTCTCGCTCAGAATCAGTAGCGCCCTTATGGACCAACGCCGAGTAACCACCGATGAAATCGACTCCTACCGCTGCGGCCGCTTCATCAATCGCGCGCGCGAGGTGCACTGGATCACCAGTGGCGCCCTCGGTAATCATTGAAACTGGAGTGATGGCAATTCTTTTGTTGGCCACGCGAATGCCAAACTCATCGCCAATTTGATCGACGGTTTGGACCAGGCTATCAGCGAAGCGATGGATTTTTTCGGAGACGCGTTGTGAAGTGCGCTCAATTGTTTCTGAGATGCAGTCGCGCAGACTAAGGCCAAGTGTAACGGTGCGCACGTCGAGATGTTCCATCTCGGTCATGGCCACGGTTTGCAGAATTTCCGCTTGCGAGTATTCCATCGTTAGTTTCGAGTTTTGAGTTTTGAGTTTCGAGTTTCGAGTTTCGAGTTTCGAGTTTTCGCGAGGGGGGTTGAACTCGAAACTCGGAACTCGGAACTCGGAACTCGGAACGTTTACGTTATTACTTTGCTCAACAACAAAATCACGAGAAACAGAATGAACAGGCCCGCAGCGACCAGCACGAAACGTAAGCTGGCATCGTAACTTGCCTCGTCGATGACCACACTGGAGACGTCGCGCAGCTTCTGCACGCGATGGGCCACATTGCCTTCAACGTCACGCGCCATGTGCGTTGCCTTTTGAATGCCAGCACCCATCTTTCCCAGCGCCTGTTGGCCAATGGGAGCTTTTCGACTGCTTGCCGGTGCGGGTTTTGGCGGCGCCACAGCCGCTGGCGCCTCCTTAGGAGTCTGAGGATCGATTAACTCTGCGGTGTCTTTTCGTTTAGTTTCCGGAGGGGCAGTCTCGACCATCGTTGCGCTAAAGTCCGGGTGCAACTGCGTCAAGTCCTTACCACATTGAGGACAAAAGAACGCCTGTTCGCGGATAGCCACGCCGCACCAGGGACAACGTCGCGCAATTATGGGGTCACTCATAGGAATTTCGGATTGCGAATTTCGGAATTCGGATTTGCGCTTCCCGTTCTGTCTTAAGTTTCATCTTTCAAAGTATTCCTATTCGCTTTGTTCGGAAATTCGAATTCCGAAATCCGCAAATCCGAAATTTAGACCCGGTGCATGGCATTGAAGAGATCTTCTCGCTGCGCGTAGATACGCACCCCCAGCTGCTCGCCCTCGCGGCGCAAACGCTCTTTCAGTTCCGCGGCGCTCTCACGCGCGCGCGCCGTGTTGGCAATTATCACCATAGCAAATTTGCCCTGCACCACGGTCTGATTAATGTCAACAATACTACAGTCGGCGGCGGCGAGTATCTGCGAGACACCGGCGACGATGCCGGGATGGTCCACGCCGAACACGGATATGATCATGCGATCCGACGATCCTTCGCGCGTTGCGGCGGCGGTGGCGCCACTGGAGGAAAAAGACTGTGGGGGTGAATAGGAGGCTCCATTCGAGCCGAGAAAAGGTTCGATAGTGCGGTACAGTTCGGTAACCAGTTGTTCGACCGTTTGCTCGTCTGCTCCGGCGCCCAGATGGTTATAGACGGCGGTGGTTAAGTGGTAGATCAGATCTTCATTCGCCATCGTTAAAAGTGATGAGTACTGAGTGATGAGTACTGAGTAAAGAAAAAGTGCTGCAATGTGTTCCGACTAATCATTTAGAGAGCTAATTACTCAGCACTCAGTCCTCAGTACTCAATACTTTTTAAGCCTGGCCGTTATCGCGCGCGAGTTTCACCGCCGCCGCGCGCATTTCTTCAGACGAAGTATCCGTAATATCGACTCGATCAACTATGCCTACCACCGCCGCCTCTATTGACATGTCCTGATTGCCGATTGCGGTGCGGGCCGCTTTGCCATAAGCGCAAATCACCATCTCTCCGGTGCCCGCTCCCAGGCGGTCTGCGACAACCACGATATTTCGCGTTGGTTCCTTATCAAGATCGTAAGGGTGCACCACCAGGAACCGGATGCCTTCAAGATCCGGGCTCTTCTTGGTGGACCAAACTGTGCCGACGACTTTACCTAAGAACATGGTTTCGTAAATCGTGAATCGTAAATCGTAAATCGTGAATCGTAAGCTCTAAATGCTAAATCGAGGTACGCGCGTGAATCCTGCTTTAACTATTTACGATTCACGATTTACGATTTACGAGTTTAGGTTTTCGCAAATATTTCCGCCGGCTCGCCGATGTCGCGAGCGGCCGGCGTAATTATTGTCTTCGCGGTGATGTAAATCTTCTCGCCTTTATTAATGGCGCGGCGGACATCGTCCTCACTAACGAAGTCGACCGTCTTATGCCCGTTCGCGGAGCCTGGCGCAGCGTTCGCTGTGCGCTGTTCACTCAAACGGTTACCACCATTTCCTGTTCGTTCAACCGGCCCAGCCGACTGGGGCGGAGCACTGTACATACTGCCTGCTTCCGCTTCGACCGCCGGTCGCGTCGCTTCCCGGGTCGGTTGCTGCGAAACCTGCGGCTCTCGTCCTGCTAAAAAACGATCGACGATAGCAGCAATTTCTTCGCGATTGATCTTGCCAGAAGCGGCCGCGGGTTGCGCTGTCGTCGCCCGCACGGGTGCCCGCTGCGGCATTGGCGGGCGATCAGGAGCAGCAGTCGTCGAAGTTGAAACTGCCGGGCGCGCACTCTTCACCGGCCGCGTTTCAAACGCTACTCGCTTTATGTCCAGCAAATGCAGCGGCGAAACATTGTCTGAAGTTACATTACCGCCCCACGAGCCACAGCCTAAAGTCATGGATGGCGGGAGCGCTGTCGAAAAACCAATTGCGCCGTGGGTAGTTGGCGTATTCACCGTAATACGCGACGCGGGCATCTCGCTGCCGAAACGAACTGCCGCTTCGCGCGAACGCGTATGTATTCCCGCAGTGTGGCCCATGCCGCCATAGCGCAACACTTCGTAGCTGCGTTCCGCCCCGCGCGCTATTCCGTCAGCTACATAAAAAGCGAGAATCGGGGAAAGCTTTTCCATTGATAGCGGAAACTCGCGGCCCACACCGGCAACGTCTGCTATTAGACAACGCGTACCCGGAGGCACGTTGAGACCGGCAAGCTTTGCAATCACTGCGACAGATCTGCCGACGACGCCGGGATTGAGAGAACGTTGCGGCGTCGCCACCACCTTCCCTAACTGATCCGCCTCAGCCGCGGAAAGAAAATACGCGCCCTGCGCTTTGAATTGTTCACGCACCGCGCTCTCAAGCGGAGCATCGCAAACGACAGCCTGCTCGGAAGCGCAAATCGTCCCATTATCAAAGCACTTGCTGGTCAGAATATCCTGCACGGCTTTGGGCACATCCGCGGACCGTTCGATAAACACCGGCACGTTCCCCGGTCCAACTCCGAACGCAGGTTTGCCCGACGAGTATGCAGCCCGTACCAGGCCGGTACCGCCAGTCGCCAGAATCACCGCTGTGTGCCTGTGCTTCATCAGCGCTTCCGTACCTTCGATCGTCGCTGTAGTCATGCAACCAATCGCTTCGGCAGGTAAGCCTTCCTTAACACCCGCTTCACGCATGACGCGCACACTCTCGTTGATACAAAGGGCCGCCGACGGATGCGGGGACAAGACAATTGCGTTGCGGGATTTGATCGCGATCAGGACTTTGAAGATCGCGGTGGAGGTCGGATTTGTAGAAGGGATGATCCCGGCAACTACGCCGCGCGGGCTGGCGATTTCAACCACGTCTCTCGATTCGGAAACCACGCCGACGGTGCGCAAACCGCGAAAGTAGTTCCACACATCTTCGGCTGCGAACCTATTCTTCTCACGCTTGTCATCGGGAATGCCGTAACCGGTTTCTTCCACAGCCATGGCGCCGAGTCGGGCGGCCTCGCGCAACGCTGCCTTGGCCATCGCTTCACAAATTCGGTCAATCTTCGCCTGATCAAACCGCGCGATTTCTGCCTGTGCTTTGTGCGCCGCCTCGACTAGATCGCGAGCCTGTTGTACTGACAAAGCATTCTTGTCTGTGGACATAACAATCTCCCACGATTGGCGATTGGCGATTAGCGAATGGCGATTTAAAGAATTGAGCCTTCTTTCTTTTCAATCCCCAATCCGCAATCAGCAATCGCAAATCACCGGGCTCGTTCCTTGCTTCCCTCGCGCGCGCCGGCCTGCAACGAGCGTCCTTCGCCCTGGCCCAGTTGACCGCGGGCGCCGCCGCCTTGCAACGATCGCTCGTCGGGACTCAAGCCAGTGCGACCGTCAACCGGTAAAACTCGCTCAACTTCCGCGTGCGGACGAGGAATTACGTGAACACTAATCAACTCGCCAACTCGTCGCGCGGCGGCGGCGCCTGCATCGGTGGCTGCCTTGACCGCGCCTACGTCGCCACGAACAAAAATCGTCACGTATCCGGCTCCGATATATTCTTTTCCCAGCAGTTGAACATTCGCAGCTTTGACCATGGCGTCAGCGGCTTCAACAGCGCCGACGAAACCCTTGGTTTCGACCATTCCGAGTGCTTCTAGGGGCATCTCTTGTGTCCTCACTTTTCTCGTTGTAAAAATTAAAGTCGAGTTGTTAGTCTCTGGCGTCAACCTATCACCGCGCGGGCGAAGAATCAAGACATCAGAGGTCAGAAGGCAGACATCAGGGGACAGAAGTCAGAGGTCAGAGGTCAGACGCATAGGTTCGCTGACGATGTTCCAAGTTAAGATAAGTGGATCATTGTTTTACTGACGTCTGATCTCTGACCTGACTTCTGACCTCTGACCTCTGCCCTCTGACCTTTGACCTCTGACCTCTGCCCTCTGACCTCTGACCTCCGACCTCTGACTTCTGACCTCTGACTTCTGACCTCTGACCTCTGACTTCTGACCTC
>JBDUCC010000173.1:0-6433 GCA_040003675.1 bacterium
TCTGAACTACTCTAATGAATTCCGCCGCCCGGCTGGCCCGCGAGTAACGCGATCGCGTGATTGAGTACCGGTGCAATTACACTAAAGCTTTCTTTCACGGCCTTGGGTGAGCCCGGCAAATTAATAATCAAAGTGCTTGAGCGAATGCCGCAAACTCCGCGCGAGATCATTGCCATCGGCGTCTGCTTCAAAGTTTCCATGCGCATTGCTTCGGCCAGACCTGGCGCTTCACGTTCAATAACCGCAAGCGTCGCCTCCGGCGTGTTGTCCCGAGGAGAGAAGCCCGTGCCCCCGGTAGTGACGATTAGATTGACGCTGTGGTTTTCTGTCGATGAGCGCAGCAGCTCGATAAGTGGATCCAAATCGTCTGAAACGACTTTCGTTTCCACTATCTCGGCGCCAACATCTCGGAGCAGTTGCACGAGGGCTGAGCCCGACGCATCCTCGCGCTCACCGCGTGAGCACGCATCGCTGACTGTGATTACGATGGCACGAATCTGAGTTGGCATAATCCGTCACTGCGTACTGCTCACCGCTTACTGCTCACACTCTGTCAGCGCCGAGCGTGTTCTTTCAACCAACAACGATCCATGACGACGAGGAGCCCAGCATCCAACGCTCTTTGCGCCGCTGCGTTATCAATCACGCCTTCCTGAAGCCAGACCGCCTTTGCGCCCACCGCGATTGCCTGATCCACTGCAGTGCCGGCTTCACTCGAGCGCCGGAAGATGTCTACGAGATCGATCTTGTCGGGAACCTCTGCCAATGAAGCAAAGGCCTTTTCCCCGAATACTTCGCTTTCATTTGGATTAACTGGAATGACTTTGTAGTCGCGACGCTTCATGTAAGACGCAACGCCATAAGAAGGCCGGCCCGGATTGGAGGATAATCCGACCACCGCAATCGTCTTACAATCTTCCAGGATCTTTTTTATCGTGTCGTTGCTATTAATTTCCAAAGTCACCCCCATTCTGTTCGTCCACCGTCCCTCGTTGGCCTGGGCCTTGCTGACGTTCGTTGCTGACGCTTAATCTCGTGCTGAACGTCAAGAAGTTCAGAGTCCAAGCTTTAGCTTGTGTTTTGCCAGCGCAAGAGCAACCTGAAGGTTGGACTCTTAACTTCGTGTGTTCGGCCCGGCAGTCTACCTAACCGCTGCGCCGACCGCATGCAACTCCTGCAACGAGCGAACCTGTATCGGTCCGCCCGCGGCGCGAGAACTGATCGCTTCGACAATTGCCTGCGCGCCAGTCATCGTGGTGACGCAGGGAACGTTGTACTGCAATGCCGCGCGCCGAATGGCCTGTTCATCAAAGTGTGAAGCGCGCCCCAGAGGCGTGTTGATAATCAGCGCAACATCATCTCGCTTGATGTGGTCCACGATGTTTGGCCGTCCTTCGTTCACTTTGAAAACGTTTTCCACCTTCAAACCAACCTCGCGCAGACGTTCTGCCGTTCCCAAGGTTGCGATAATCTCGAAACCTAACCGGTCCAGCTTGCGCGCCAGAATCACCGCCTGACCTTTGTCGGCATCGTTGACACTAATGAACGCTGTTCCCTTTTGCGGCAGCGTGAGACCCGCGCCCAGCATGGCCTTGCCGTAGGCTTCGCCAAACGTGTCGCCCACACCCATGACCTCGCCGGTTGAATGCATCTCTGGGCTGAGTACTGGATCAACTCCGGGAAACTTCACAAACGGGAAGACTGGCGACTTGATGAAGAAACGACTGACCGTCAGATTGGGCGGCAAATCAAACTCGCTTAACGCCCGCCCCGCCATCACCTGCGCAGCAATACTGGCAATAGGAACACCGGTCGCTTTCGAAACGAAAGGAACTGTACGCGACGCGCGCGGGTTTACTTCCAACACGTAAACGCGGTGGTCCTTAATCGCAAACTGAATGTTCATCAAGCCGCGCACTGACAATGCAGTCGCCAACAGTCGCGTGTAGTGACGCATCGTTTCGATGTGCTCGGGATCGATCCTTACCGGCGGCAGCACGCATGAAGAGTCGCCGGAATGAATGCCGGCTTCTTCGATGTGTTCCTGAATTGCGGCGATGACGCAGGTTGCTTCGTCGGCCAGCGCATCAACGTCAAACTCCGCTGCGCTCTCGAGAAATTTATCAATCAGCACTGGACGATCAGGAGTGAAACCAACGGCGGTGCGCACGTATTGATCGAGGCTTTCTTCGTCATAAACAATAGCCATCGCGCGTCCGCCCAGCACATAACTCGGCCGCACCAGCACCGGATAGCCTATTTGCAGGGCAACATCTTTCGCTTCTGCAGCCGTCGCTGCCATACCATTTTCCGGTTGCGGAATGCCAAGCTCGCGCAACAAGGCGCCGAAACGTTTGCGATCCTCCGCCAGGTCTATCGAGTCAGCGCCAGTGCCAATGATCGGAACGCCTGCCTGGTGCAGACGCATCGCCAAATTCAACGGCGTCTGTCCGCCAAACTGCACAATTACGCCCTCCGGTTTTTCAACATCGACGATGTTCATTACGTCTTCGAACGTGAGCGGTTCGAAATAGAGCCGATCCGAAGTGTCGTAATCGGTCGAGACTGTTTCCGGATTGCAGTTCACCATGATCGTCTCAAACCCCGCCGCGCTGAGCGCAAACGCAGCATGGCAACAGCAGTAGTCAAATTCGATTCCCTGCCCGATACGGTTGGGACCGGAACCGAGGATCATGATTTTGCGGCGATCAGTTGGCGCCGCTTCGCTTTCAGTCTCGTAGGTCGAATAGAGATACGGAGTGAAGGATTCAAACTCGGCGCCGCAGGTGTCAACGCGTTTGTAGACGGGAACTATGCCGGCGTCTTTGCGAAACGCGCGGACTTCGTCTTCTGTTTTTTCAGTGATATAAGCCAGCCGGCGATCCGACAACGCAACTTCTTTGAACGAGCGCAAAAGTTCGAGGGGTATTTCTTCCAGCTTGAGACCTTCGACTGCCTTTTGGATTTCCACTACATCCTGAAGCTGCTCGAGGAACCATGGATCGACACGAGACAAACGATATATTTCCGAGATTGGCCAATCGTGTTGCAGTGCGTAGGTAATGTAAGAGAAACGCTGCGAGTTCGGACGAGCGAGCTTGCGCTGTAGCTCATCAGTGGAAACATTTTCCAAACGCAACGGCTTAACTGCTTCCAATGAACGCAAACCTTTGAACAGCGCCTCTTTGAAAGTACGACCGATGGCCATCACTTCACCCACCGACTTCATCTGCGTGCCCAGCACGTCTTCTGCTTCTTTGAATTTTTCAAAGTCCCACTTGGGAATCTTGGCAACCACGTAATCGATGGTAGGTTCAAACGACGCCGGCGTCTTTTTCGTGATGTCGTTGGGAATTTCGTCGAGCGTATAACCAACGGCCAGCTTCGCCGCTATCTTCGCAATTGGGAAACCGGTGGCCTTGGACGCGAGCGCTGATGAACGCGAGACGCGCGGGTTCATTTCGATGACGCGAATGTCGCCGTTCTCCGGATTGACTGCAAACTGAATATTCGACCCGCCGGTTTCCACGCCAACCTTGCGAATAATCGTGATGGCCATGTCGCGCATCTTCTGGTATTCGCGATCGGTCAGCGTCTGCGCCGGAGCAACCGTAATTGAGTCGCCGGTATGCACGCCCATCGGATCAAAGTTTTCAATCGAGCAAATGATCACGACGTTGTCTGCAATGTCGCGCATCACTTCAAGCTCAAATTCTTTCCAGCCGAGAATCGACTCTTCCACCAGGACTTCATGCATCGGCGAGGCAGCCAAACCGTTAGCGACAATCTCTTCGAACTCTTCCGGGTTGTAAGCGGTGCCGCCCCCAGTTCCTCCCAACGTGAATGAAGGACGAATGATTGCGGGGTAGCCGGTCTGTTCCACGATTTCCTGGGCCTCGGTCCATGACTTGGCAAAACCGCCGCGCGGCATCTGCAGTCCGGCTTCGTCCATCGCCTGCTTGAACAACATGCGGTCTTCGGCCACTTTGATTGCTTCGCGTTTGGCGCCAATCATTTCGACGCCGCATTCTTCAAGGACGCCCGAATCATCCAGGGCGATCGCGAGGTTCAGCGCCGTTTGTCCACCGACGGTCGGCAAAAGTGCATCCGGTTTTTCACGGCGTATGATGGCGCTGACTGCTTCCACTGTTAGCGGCTCGATGTAAGTGACATCAGCAGTTTCCGGATCAGTCATGATCGTCGCTGGATTAGAATTCACCAGCACGACCTTGTAGCCTTCCTGTCGCAGAGACTTGCACGCCTGGGTGCCCGAGTAATCAAACTCGCACGCCTGCCCAATAACAATTGGACCTGATCCGATGATTAGAATTTTGTGGATATCAGTGCGTTTGGGCATGCTTAGACGACTTCAAACTACTAAAACTATTGAGTAGTTGCGGTCGTGGCATTATACATACCATCTTCAACTGACGGAATTCTGCACCGCACTCTAGCGAGGGATTAGGGTTGTAAGGCTAAACTTTGGCCGAGTCCGACCGGCGCTGATCGAGGCGCTTACGAAAGTCTTCACCCTCGATCATCACTTTCTTACACATTTCATACAGACGGCTGCGCAAGGGTGTGCCAATGCGCTCTTCCAGCGTAGTCATTTCCTGAATGCGCTCGGAACTGAATTTTCGCGATCGTCGCGGTGAGTCATCGGCTGGCGGAGTGGATTCTGCGGACGTTCGCACCTCATCGAGATAGTTCGTAGTAAAGATTGTTAGCCGGTTGTGGTTGTAGCGAGTGTTGATGATTTGATAAAGCGTGTCACGAACCCAGTTCGTGGGCACTGACGCGCCCAGCTCGTCGAGCACCAAAACTTCAGCCTGGTAAACCGGCGCCAGCACGCGCGTTTCGGAGGTTTGTGAAATCGGGTTGTACGAGTCCTGAATTGCTTTGAGTAGAGAACCTGATTCGTAAAAGAGACAGGCGACGCCTTTCTTCTCAATCAATTCCCTGAGTACTGAAATAGCGAGATGTGTCTTGCCCACACCCACCGGGCCCATGAACAACAATCCAGTCTCGACAGCCGGGTAGTCGTCAACCAGCCGCGACGCGAAACTGTGAGCAAAATATTGGGACTCGTGTTTCGGGTAGTAATTGTGGAATGAACATTGGCGGAAGCGAGGCGGAATGCGCGCCGCATCTAACGCTCGCGAGCCGCTGTCAGTTCTCCGGCAGTCGCAGATCACGGCGCCCTTTCCGGGTTCAAGGCGAGTGCCCGTGCCGAAGCAAATCGGACAGACATTGTTCCCCGATTCTTCACTACCTTGCGACCTCGGGGCCTCACGATTCTTAGTAATGCTTACAACGTTTGTATCTTGCTTATCGGATGTCATGAAGAAGTGTACTTTGAGCGGGTTTACAATCTTCGGCAAACAATTGATTCCCTTCGACGTCGAATTATAGCATCGCGCTAGTTTGGGACAATGAAACGCCAGGTGCGCAGGTGTTAATTAATCAGGTGTTAATTAATATCGCCTTACGCTGCGTTCGGGCGCCTTGACCGCGACTGTCAAACTACCGTGATACTTCTCGTTTAACCTGATCCAAGTTTCAAATCTTAAGGGGTTGGTTGTTATTATGACTGGCGAGTATATACAAACCGAAATGCCGTTATTGCATTCATTACTCAGTAAATTGGGCCTCAGCCGGGTAAAAGCTGAGCGTCATCCCATTCGCGTCTTTCTGTTGGACGACGACCGGCGCCGCCATCGTTGGTTCGCTGCACGCTTCAAGGGCGATCTCGTCGATGTCGCCGATAACGTTGAGCGGGCCCAGCAAATGTTGAGCACAAACTCATACGACGCGATCTTTTTGGATCACGATCTGCATCCCGAGCACTACCACGCTGCTAGTCAGGATGATGAACGCACCGGTTACGCCATCGCCGCATGGTTGGCGGCTAATCCCGAGTTGCAACGCGCCTCAACTATCATGGTGCACACGCGCAACGCTGATGGCGCAATGCGCATGGTCGAAGAGTTGCGCCGCGCCGGACGCACTGCCGACTACGTTCCCTTTCCCATGCTGGCGGAACGCATTAAGCATTATTGGGCAAGATAAAGGACCCGTAGAGAGAAAACCTGCCGCCGCTGTCTCAAGTCCAGCGACACCTGACGCCCGACGTCCGCGATTTCATCGGTCTCCCTGCGGGAATGGTGCTACTCATCGCCGTGAAGGCTGATCCGTTGATTGACTATTCCTCATTTCAGCTTGTCATACTCCCCTCTGGCCTCTTTCAGAATCGAAAGGTC
The DNA here is from genome assembly GCA_040003675.1 of bacterium. GTDB lineage: Bacteria > Acidobacteriota > Blastocatellia > Pyrinomonadales > Pyrinomonadaceae > PSRF01. The sequence continues at coordinate 6,261 of JBDUCC010000173.1, forward strand.
CGAGTCTGCGTCTTTCCAGAGTGCGAAGAAATCTTGATAGGCTTTGCGTGCCTTCGACGTGTCGCCGCTCAAGGCTGCGGTGCGTGCCAGCCCCAAGTGCGCGAGCGGGTATAAAGGAGAGGTTGGCTGCCAGCCCCGGTGGTCTAGTATCTTCTGAAATTCGCCTGCGGCGT
>JBDUCC010000174.1:0-6431 GCA_040003675.1 bacterium
CGTTCGGCGTCACTCCTCGCCTTCGTCAAAATCTTATCTAACTCTGCGATGGCCGCGGCGGATTTGTTCTGATACATCAAAGCAGAGGCGATGCCAAAGTGAGAGTTGACGAAGTTGCGATCGATGGTTACCGCTTTCCGATACTGAACAATTGACTCATTGAAGCGGCCCATCTTCAACAGCAACTCCGCGTATGAATCGTACGGATTGGGATCATTGGGAATGAGCACGATGTATTGCTTAAACGCGCGCTCAGAGTTCGCGTAGTCCTCATTTTGCCGATAGGCATAACCCAGAATATTAAACGCGGTCGAATAGCTCGGATTGAGCTCAGTGGCTTTCTTGTAATGTTCTATGGCGTTCGGATAATCCTGCTGGCCAAAATAGTAGCCTCCGAGGGCGAACCGGGCGCGCTCATCGTTCGGATACTGCGCAACCAACTGGTCCAGGTATTCCTTCTGTTTAGTAACATTGCCGTTGGCGCCCGCTTCGGCAGCTAAAATCTGGAGGCGCTCGCCGGCTGAAGCGTTCTCGGACAACTTTACTGCCTTGTTCAGATGTTCAAAGAACTCTCGCGCCGTCGGACTTGAAGTGGCGCGGTTCAGTTCGGCGATGGCAAAACTCGAATCAAGCGCAATCGCTTTGTCATAGTGTTGAATCGAATCCTGGATGAGTAATTTCTCAGCCAGGTCGCGACCCAGCAGGAATTCCTTTTTCGCGTCTTCAGACGAACTGGTAACCGGGATCTTGTCGGTGTCGGCACTCGAATGCGCGGACTTTGCTGGTCCGCTTACCTTCGTTTGGGCCATGACGGCGAAGGACACAATCAGAATCAGAAACAAAATCTGTGGGCATTTTTTAAGCATGATGTTTTCTCCTCAGAGGACGTATTAGGACAGACACTCCTGTCTGTCCTTTCATTGGCTCGCAATAGACCAGAGTTGGAAGTCTGCGACTGGTGACAGACTGGAAAGTCTGTCCTACTCAAAACTAAATAGCAACGGAGAATACTCGAATGCTCGTATGAATCAAAGAGACAGTGACGAAAGGGACTGAGACTTATGCCTGGTGGCCTGAAATGCTGGCCAGCAAGTAATGATCGAGCCTATACATGATTGCCAGACCAAAGTGACTTGAAACGTTGGTGGTGACCGGAGTAGATTAGACCATCATGACCAAACTGCTTGAGAAGGCATTTGCCGAAGCTGCAAATCTTCCCGAAGAAGAACAAGACCGGCTCGCAAGGATGTTGCTGGAGGACTTTGCCGCTGAAGAGAAGTGGGAGGGAGCTTTTGCGAGTTCTCAAGAAAAGCTCGCGCTTCTCGCGGATGAAGCACTTGCCGAGTTCGAAAAGGGGGAGACTCGCCCCTTGGATGAAAGCCTGTGATCTCGCGAACAACCCGGTCGTTTAGAAAAGCGCTCGAGACTACCGCCTCATATTCAACGTCAAGCAAAACAGGCCTACGAACTGTGGAAGCAAGATCCACATCAACAAAGCCTGCAATTTAAAAGAGTTCATACCACGAAGCCGATCTATTCGGTTCGCGTAGCGATTGGATGGCGTGCCGTCGGCGTGAGAAGTGGTGATGTTATGATCTGGTACTGGATCGGCTCACACCAAGCCTATGATAAACTTCTCTCGCAACTTTGAAAGAAATTAGCAGTATGTCCGAAGCTCGAAACGGCCTTGCCAAGTTTGCTGTCTGCATTCAGAGTAATGACGCGGATTTACTCACACCTCGCATGATTTACCAGGTCCTGCCAGATGAGACTGCCGCCAAATCAGAGTATGTACGAGTTGTAGACAATGAAGGTGACGATTACCTCTATCCCGCCAAGTACTTCATGTTCCTTGATCTGCCTCAAGAGATAGAACGCGCGTTGTCAGAAGCCGCGTAAGTCATCGAACCACCCTCACTTCTCACTCGTTTTCCGGCCCGCATTCAAATTATCGAAATTCAGAATCGTGTTGAAGACAAGGAAGTAACTGCCCTTCGTTTGCCCCCGCCACATGGGGTTCGTGGAAAAGAGCACCACGTGGCCACGGCCGAGTGGTGAATCGATCACGGCGGCGTGTTGCGCAATTTCGTCGCCTCCGTCCAACAGTCCCGAAACAAAAAGGTCTTTCATGTCAGCGTAACGCAGAACAACGCGCGGCCGTTGATCCGCCGGAATTAGTCCAATGGCATTGCGGCGCTGTTCGTCAGTTAGTGGTAATGCTTCCCAGCTTTCCGCTTTTAGTGGTTCTGGAGCTTCAACGGGCGGGCGTCCCTGAACCGTATCTGGATCGTCGGGCGTGCCGCGACCAGTAACGCGTTGGTCAGAGCGACGCCGACCGCCGCCCCTGCCTGCAATGTTGGTGAGATTGAAAATAGGCCCATTAGCACAATACATCGCGAGCGAGTCGGCGTAACCATAAGCAATGGGGCTGGTGGCATCGACTGTCCTGATGCGCAAGATATCGCCGATGGCCTTAAGGCGATTGGCGGGCGCGATGGAAACGCCCGGTGTAAAACCAAGATTCACTGCGAAGTTTGCGGTGTCGTCGACGGACAAGAAAACGCCGCCTGCCTGCACAAACTTTTGCAGATTTGCGATGCCGGACCAACCCAGGCCCGGGCGCATATCATCGGTTGAATCAATCTTGCCAATGTTCGGAGTCAACGAAGTTGTTTTCCATGGCAACGGATTTCCGAACATTGGCAGGCCGTTGATAATCGCGCTTTGCGGCGCACCAACCGGCGCGAACAGAATGACGTCATACTTCGCGCGCAAATCAGCTTCTTTCGCCACGTCCTGCGTGCTGATGTAGGCATAGGGAACGTGCAACTTATCAAACGCTAAGCGCCACCAGCCTTCATTCTGTGTGTCGAGCCAGGTATGCATGATTGCAACGCGAGCAACTTTCACCGCGTGCGTCTTTACCGTGGGCGCATCGGTAACCGCGTAGATCTCTATGCCCAACTCAGTGCCCAGCCGTTCAAGCTCCGCCCGTGAGACTTTGCGGACAATAAAAGATCCGCGATTGAATTTGTGTCCCGCGGCTTCAAACGGTTCCTCGGCGGCATCGAAGGTCGCGTCAGTCAAGCGATAGCGCAAGGTCACCAGGGAGTTGTCCGCATTGTGGTTGATGATATAAACAGGACCTGTGCCAGTAACTGCCGATCGCGCGCGCACTTCGCCGTTTACTCGATCCATGGGCGCATCCAAGACCTTCGTATCAAGCACGCGAACCACTTCAACGTTGGCCAACTCGCCCATGGTCCAGGCGGTATCGTCATAAATTTGCGTCTGCGGATCGTTGGGCGCCCAGTATTGATAATCAAGCAGAGCGTCAGCAATGCGACTGTAAGGTTGGTCCATGCGCACGATGTAACTCCCGGCGGCGAAGGTGCGCTGGACGAACTTTGACGGCTTAGGCGAAGGAGCTGGCGACGGGGAAGGACTCGCGGCGGCGCGCGGAGCATCGGTGCGAGTTTCACCCGGTGTTACTGCGGGCGAAGCGGACGCAACCGGGGCCGGTGTTGGGGTACTACTCGCTGCCGCAGGCGTTTCTGACTTCTTGCCGGATTTATCGGCTCGCACCGCAACGGTGAAAGGCGCGGTCGTGCGACTGATCTCCACACCTTGCGCTTGCAGCGTTCGCAAAAGTTCCGCCTGATTTCCCGGACGCGCATCATCGCCTGGCAAAACATAGGCGGCGGGCCCTTCGTTCTTCGGTTTTAAGACTGAACGCTTGCTCTTCAGATAAAAATTCTTGAGAAAAACTTTGCTGTTGTTCCCGAAATAATAAAGAGTCGTCAGCAAGGCGCTCTGTTGATAATTATTATTGTTGCGCTGGGACCATTTCGTCTTCGGCAGGGGCGGATTCTGGCGGTACCACGTGCGTGAGGTTTCGCCAGGCGAAAGCGTGCGCTCTAAAGTGTCGGCGCCGGCATTGCCAAACGTTTCGTAGAGGCGACTGATGCCGTTGTGAGTTGCCGCGATAAACATCAGATACCCGGGTGACCAGGTATCAAAGTCGCCATGAGCAAACACGCCGGGCATGCCAAACTTCGTCATCTCGGAAACGTTGTTCCAACCGATCATTTGCCACTCGTCAGTCAGAATCGGATCGACCCAGGCATTGTATGGACCATCGCCAATCGTATTGTCATAGAGATAAGGAACTGATTCGTGCAGATCGTGGAGCACCTGCGCTTTCCAACCCGTGTAGGTATTCAGCACGTTGCGCGTCAGGTTTAATGAGAGGCCGATCGCGTCGCGATTGTTGTCGTGCGCCACATAATGGCCCCAGTAAATTAACGAAGGCCAATTATCCTTAGGATGGGCCAGGTGCCAGTTGTAAACATCGACCATGCGATCGCGCCCGTCAGTTTCAACTACCGGCGTAATCAAAGTGACCACGTTGTCGCGGATGGATTTGACGTAGGGACTGTCGTCGACTGCCAGGCGGTATGCGAGTTCCATTAAGGCGGTCGGCGAACCGGTTTCGGTTGAATGGATTGCACCGCTGATGTAATAAACCGGAAACGATTGGCTGACCAGTTCGTCAGCTTTGTTGTCATCGAGATTAATCGTGCGCGGATCGGCAAGCCTGCTAAGACGCGCGCGGTTTTCATCGAGCTTTGCTAATAAACTTTCGGAAGCGACTGCTACCGCGATCATCTCGCGGCCCTCTTCACTGGTGCCGATCGAAAACACGCGCACGCGCGGGCTGGCTTTTTCGAGCATCCGCATATACCTATTAACTTCTTCGACATACGGCAACTTGCCCGGCGCGCCGGCGACATCGCCGAGCACCGCTTTCGGCGTCGGTACCCTGGCGGACGCAGGCAAATAATCCGTCAACGGAGAGTTGAAGAATGTTTCAGTCGTATACTCGCGAATCTTTTTGGTGTATTCCTCATCGATAGGTTGATTGGGATCGCGGCCGGGTTTTACCTGCGCCAGAAGCGTCAGCGGGCCGCAGCAAAGCATTAGACACAGTGTGAACCAACGATAGAGTGAGCGAGTCATCGAGTTTTCCTCATTCAATCAGAGAAGTTTGAAACACCGAAGAGGGAGAAGAAGCTTTTAAGCTAAAGACCGCGCCAAGTCAAACTTTCCATTTTGAGCTACAATAACCGCGATCTATTAAACGCAGTTGCTTACCTTTTTGTTTTCGATGACAGGACGAATATTTCAACTCAATACTTCTGCTGGTGGCGTCCCCAAGTTGGCTGTCGCCGAAGGCCTCGTTAACGAGCTAGGACTGGCTGGCGATGAACATCGCTTTCCCGATATTCATGGCGGGCCGGAACGGGCTTTGTGCCTTTTTTCATTAGAACGAATCCTGGAGCTTCAGGCCGAAGGCGATCCGATCTTTCCCGGAGCGGTAGGTGAGAACGTGACTATCTCGGGTCTGGATTGGGAACAGGTGGCTCCGGGCGTCCAGTTATCTCTTGGCGACGAAGTGCTGCTTGAAATAACCAGTTACACCACGCCCTGCAATACCATTCGCGCTTATTTTGTTGACGGGCAATACCAACGCATTTCTCAGAAACTTCGTCCGGGCTGGTCGCGCGTTTATGCGCGCGTTCTAAAGGGCGGCCATTTGAGAATTGGTCAACGGGTGGAACTGCGGGTTACCGCTGCCGCTGTGGTCACACCTTTGTAAAGCGCTCCTCACGAAATACAATTGGCTACCGTCAAGTTATCGGTAGTTGCCGCAATGTCAGATCAGAAACCTACAGCAACTGATAGTCGTGCTCAGTCGCCTGAAGATCCGTCACTGGTGCAGATAGAAAAGCCGAGCAAAGTAGCCGGGGGTATCCCCTCAATCCTCGCCACTGCAAAAACCACCTGGAGCGAAATGGGCGTCGCGCGCGGTGTGCGCACCCTGCTGAAGTTAAATCAAAAAACGGGATTTGATTGTCCCGGCTGTGCCTGGCCCGAACCTGATGACGAACGCTCCCACGCTGAATTTTGCGAAAACGGCGCGAAGCATGTTGCCGACGAAGCGACAACAAAACGCATTACGCCGGAATTTTTCGCTCGCTGGAGCGTCGTCGATTTGGCTGAGCAATCGGACCAATGGCTGGGCAAGCAAGGTCGCATCACAAATCCCATGATGCTGCGCGGCGGCGCCACCCATTACGAACCGATAGGTTGGGACAAAGCTTTCGCATTAGTTGCCGGCGAGCTGAACGCATTGGCCCATCCGGATGAAGCAATCTTCTACACGTCTGGTCGCGCCAGTAACGAAGCGGCATTTCTGTACCAACTATTTGTCAGGCAGTTTGGCACAAACAATCTTCCTGACTGCTCAAACATGTGCCACGAGTCGAGCGGGTCGGCGCTCGGTGAAACAATCGGCGTGGGCAAGGGAACTGTGACGCTGGAGGATTTCAACCTGGCACAGGCGATTTTTGTCATCGGACAAAATCCGG
>JBDUCC010000021.1:0-21522 GCA_040003675.1 bacterium
CCGGAAGAGGAACCTAAACCCGAGTTGACGCCGGAAGAGGAACCCAAGCCGGAATTGGAGCCGGAAGAGGAACCAAAAGCCGCAGAAAGTTCCAGCTCGGAATCCTGATAACCCGAGCTTGTTGCAGTTGCGTCGAATGAACTTTTCGTCTTATCGGGAATCTTGCCCGGCCTGATCGTTTCTGATAGTGTACCGTGTTGAGCACGCCTCGCCACTCGTTAAGACTTACAGTGAATTTTCTTCGTTTCTAGCTTGGCTATTTTTCTCATCTGAGGTGATGCATGACAAAGGCAGAACTCGTCGAGGATGTCGCCGAAGCGGCGGAACTAACAAAGAAAGACGCCGAGCGACTCGTCGAAATTGTTTTTGAAAGTATTATTGAAACCTTGAATCAGGGTGAGAAGATTGAGTTGCGAGGTTTCGGCAGTTTCCGCGTGCGCGAGCGTGGCGCCCGCCGGGGCCGAAATCCAAAAACCGGAGACCCAGTTAGTATTCCAGCCAAACGCGTTCCTTATTTTAAACCCGGCAAAGAACTCAAAGAGTTGATTAACGATCCGAACGCCTCCGCGCGTCGCGCTCCAGAAGCTTCTGCCACTCACGCTGCCGATGAAACGCGGCAACCGCCTATTCTGTAATTCTCAGAGGATCAAAATTGGACAGGCTATGGAGTCCCTGGCGTTCCGAGTACATCGCTTCCGCCGGTGACGCGGCTGAAACCGTCTGCATTTTTTGTAAACTGCGGGATGAGCCGGATAACGACGAGACGAATTTCGTTGTTCATCGCGGTTCTCACAATTTCATCGTCTTGAATCGCTACCCCTACATCAGCGGCCACCTGCTGATAGTTCCCTACGAGCATATTGGCGAGCTTGATAAGGCCGCAAAGGCGACTACTGACGAATTGATGGAGCTCGCCAAACAATCACAGACGGCTTTGCGCGAAGTGTATCAACCGGATGGCTTCAATCTGGGCATGAACCTGGGCCGTACAGCCGGGGCGGGGATTGCGAATCACATTCACTTACACTTCTTGCCGCGTTGGTCGGGCGACACCAATTTTATGACGTCGGTCGGTGAGGCTCGCGTGTTGCCGGAAGATCTCTCCACTACCTATGCAAAGTTACTTGCGAAGTTTGCCCGCTGACTTTACCGCTTTCCAACCCGGCGACTGATCGCCTCATCTTCAACTTCACCAGCCTCGTTAATGGGAATGTCAGCTGCACGGTTGTAACTGATGCCGCGTTCTTCGCTGTCCAGGTCGGCTGCCGGAAGCGCTGATAACGGCCCGGTGGCTTTAGGTGGATTGAAGCCAGGATAATCGATGCGGGCGTGGTAGATGGCAGTGAGCGCACTAATAATCGCTTCCCGAATCGTTGTGATTTCCTGCAGCGTCAGATCGCATTCATCTAGTTGACCATCACTTATGATCGCGTCGACGATCTTCGCCACAATTGCGCGGATGTTTTCTGGGTCAGGACGAGCAAGCGACCGGGCTGCTGCTTCACACGAATCCGCCAGCATCATGATCGCCGCTTCCTTAAACTGCGGCTTTGGACCAGGATAACGAAAATCCTTTTCGTCGATCACTTCGCCCGGTTTAGCCAGGCTCTCAGCCTTGCGGAGGAAGAAGTGCAAGGTGCGTGTGCCGTGGTGTTGTGGTATGAAATCAGCAATTTTCTGCGGCAGGTTGATTTCTTTCGCCAGCTTCATACCATAGGTCACGTGGCTGGTAATGATGCGGGCGCTCTGCGTCGGCTTCATGTGATCGTGCGGGTTGTCGCCCTGCTGGTTCTCTACAAAGTATTCAGGCGCGGCTACCTTGCCGATGTCGTGGTAGAGAGCTCCGATACGCGCCAGCAATGGATTGGCACCCACTGCGCGGCAGGCATCTTCCGCAAGTTGTCCCACCGCATGCGAGTGTTGGTTCGTGCCGGGGGCGCGCAAGGCTAGTTGGCCCAGCACCGGCAGATCTGCGTTGGACAGTTCGAGGAGTTTTACGTCAGTTAAAATCCCGAAGAGTGATTCATTAATCGGCAGTCCGCCGGCCGCAAAGATTGCTGTGAGCAACCCGCCGGCGAAGCCGCAGCCCGCTGCCAGCAGAAACGAATTCAAGGTTATTGGTTGCTCGGCATAGGCCATTAGCGCGAGCGCCATAAAGGCATTGACGCCGCCTACAAATAACCCAGCCAGCGTTACCGATTGCCGCTCGCGATACCTGCCAATACCGTAGATCGCGCCGGTACAGGAAATCATTGCATAGACCGCTTTCTCGATGCCGGTAGGCGCCAACAAGCCGGCGAACAACGCGGTAACAATTGCGGTGAGAAAGGCAAGTTGCGTGTCCACCAACATCACTACCAACAACGCCGCCGCTGCGAAGGGAATTGCGAAGTTCCAGATCATCGGATCGTTGAACGGGACCGTAGTCATCCTGCCGGCAATCGCATCTCCGAATGTAAACCCGATACGCATAAGCGCTGTTTCAACTACGATCGCTGAGCCAACCAGGGCAAACGCGCGCCACTTGGAAAGCGAAAGAACAGACGCCGCGCTTCTGTGTTCTGTAAATTTCCAAACGGCCCAATAGACCGCAAGCACTATCAACAATAATCCGATCAGGTTATGCCAGGGACGGCCGGCATGGCCCAGGGCCTTAAGCGCCGTGAGCTGTGAGAGTGTGGCGGAGGTAACGGTATCGCCTTCGCGCGCGATGACCTGATTCCTTTTCAGCGAGATTGTTACTGGCTGAATTTTGTTGGCTGCTGCTTCTCGGGCGGTGGCCGTTGCTGTTTGGTCCAGCACGACGTTGGGTCGCAGCAAGGGTAAGATTGCCGCTACCAGCGCGGGTTTTTGTTCCTGCGTCCAGCCTTGCAGGCCAAAAATTCTCATTTCCAGTTCCCGGCGCGCCTCAGATAGGGAAAGCATCCGCGTGCGCGGCGCGGGCATGACCATTTGCCCGGAAGGATTGCGCACATCGACTAAGACGATTTCCTGTTCCAGACGGTCAGTCTCGGCATCGTCGTAAATGTACTTGTCACCCGCTTCGCGGATTAATGAAGTTAGCAGTCTCAGATCGTCGTCACTGAGCTTGTGCGTACTTAAAGCGCGAGCGACCGTCGCACCTCCGTCTCCGTTCCAGGTTATATCGGTTTTGCTCGCCTTCTGCTGGAGCTGCAGCTTCAAATCATCCCAAGCTGACTGGAAACTACGACTGGAAGTTTCTCCGCGCGTGGAATCGAAGTTAAAGATGGGCCGGGTCGCGCGGCGCGCTGCATCTCGAAGTCTCTCGGTTTCAGAGATGTCGATTGCTGTTATGTCGCCGCGTGCGACGATGCTGCCGCGAATGACATCCCCCTCGCGATAGTCAGCGGCGGCGAGGCTGGAAGAATAGCTGTTGAGCAAGAGCGGAGTAGTAATGACAACAAGGGCACCGAACCCAATAAGAAAAAAGGTGCGCGGCTTGAACACGCGAAGAGGACCCATTAGGTAATTCACCGCAAGGTCGCGTGCGCGACTAAAGCGAGTTGTAAATCGTGGGCGTCGGGGCATGGATTATTTAGGCTATGCGCGAAACGAGATCCGCATCAACTGGTTCCTCGTAAGTCGCTAAGCCGATATCGCGCGAAAGCATCTCACCGATTTTCTCAAGCAACGGCCGCAGACTTTGCCTTTCGGTAGCCGCAATTGCGATAACTGGCCGCGAGGCGTTTGCCGCCACTTGACGCGAGATTGCTTCAAGCATTTCGGGCGGCACCAGATCCGCCTTATTCAGAACGAGCAATGAAGGAATTTCCGCGAGCTTAAGTTCCCGCAGGATTCGTTCGACCGATTCGACTTGTTGCGACCAGCGCGGATTCGATGCATCCACCAAATGAATCAACAACCGGCTATCGACGATTTCTTCCAACGTTGAGCGGAATGCGGACAGAAGCCCCGGCGGCAGATCGCGTATAAAACCGACCGTATCGTTGACAATGATCTCCTGTTCTCGGGGGAGCCTAAGCCGGCGCGACGTCGGATCCAGCGTCGCAAACATCCGTTGTTCAGCGCGCACTTCACTATTCGTCAACGCGTTCAGGAGCGTTGATTTGCCGGCGTTGGTATAACCCACAATCGACACCACCGGAAGTTCATTCCTGGTGCGGACCTTTCTCCGTTCATGACGGCGTCGCATCTGTAGTTCAATCTCTTTCTCCAGGCGATTGATGCGGTCTCGCACTCGCCGCCGATCCGTCTCGAGTTTTGTTTCACCCGGACCGCGCCCGCCGATGCCGCCCGCCAGACGCGAGAATGCTGAATCCTGTCCCGCTATTAGGCGTGGCAAGAGATATTTCAACTGGGCCAGTTCAACCTGAATGCGACCCTCGTGCGATTGCGCGCGCTGCGCAAAGATGTCCAGGATAAGCTGCGAACGATCCAGGATCTTCAGATCCGTTGCTTCCGAAAGCGATCGGACCTGGGCTGGTGTCAGCTCACGATCGAATACCAACATGTCCGCGCCGAGTTGCAGTGAACGAATCAAAAGCTCCTGCAGCTTTCCCCGGCCAAGGACTGTTCTCGGATCAATAGCCTGCCGTCTTTGAATAACCTTGTCCTGCACGACTATGCCCGCCGAAGTTGCTAATTCGTTTAGTTCGGCCATCGATTCTTCGGCATCGCTTAGCGGACCAGTAGTCACGCCGATTAGGATGGTGCGATCTTTGGCTCTCGCCTGACGTGTCGCATTTCGATTGCGCGCCATTTCCTCTTCGAGCGACTCGATCAAAGAAAGGAAGTCAACATCTAACTGCGAAACGATCGCTTTTGGCAGGAATGCATAAGATTCGCCCGCTGTGCTGTGTGATCCGTTCGCAGTCAGCGGCAGCAAATGAGCTGCGTTAGCTAATCCCGGTAGTCCACTGTTTTCGTTAACGTCGATTGCCACCATTAGATCCAGCCGCAACAACGCAAGGTCTGTGAGGTCGTCCTGCGTCAAGCCTTCGCCGCGCAAATGCGTATGCACGCAACGCAACCCACGAAAGCGATCGACTGCGACACGGATGCGCTTAAAATCCGGAAGCTCTATGCTGCGGTTATCGCCGACCATCACGTATTCTACGTGTCCGGCGCGATCGATCAGTGCACCAATCTGCCTGCGCGTTTCAAAGGACAGCTCTGCCAGTTGCCGCGCAAATTCAGGCGTGACAATTTGCTTTGGAGGCATACGCCGCGTGTACAGCTTCGCAATCCGACGCAGCTGGTTCGGCTTAAGGCCCGCAGTATTTCCCAGTACGTCCTTAATAACTACGTCCTCCTAGTTTTGCGCACGGTTGCGACTGAGGTGCAACGCAATCAACGTTACGCCAGCTTCTGATTGTGTTTGCTTTCGGGCTGAAGTTACAGCGGGAGTGCAGCGAGCAGTGGGTTTCCGACGCCTGGGAACTATTCTTGATGTTGCTCTGCGATATCGCTTCGCTTATTCGCTTGAGCATTACGATTCAGTTACGAGCACGCCGATCACGCCTGAAAATCACGGTAGGCCGGCACGGAAGTCAACGTGCGAGGCCGCATTATAACACATCAGCGCGCACTGCAAGGGCATGCTCGACTACCCTTGAGGGTCGCCAAAGTTTCACGATTAGACAGCAATCAAGGCCCAACGTATTATGAAACTTCTTTGTCGACACGGTCAGGTTTAAAGCGAACGTTAGTTTCTGTCGGTAGCTTGGCCTTCGAGTTAGTAACAACGAACCCCCGCAAACTAACAGTTGCATTACGATCCTGTTGTTATCCACTCAACCAGATAAATGAGCAAAGTACCGAGAATTCTCCAGATAGATCCCACGCTCGCAATTCCCGGTGGCGAAGTCGCCATTGATTGCGCTGACTTCGATACCAGCGACCCGACACTTTGCGCTGTCTGGTTTGGGAAGCAGCGCGCTGCGCTCGTAGCCCTATCCCCGCGGCGCGCTCTGGCAATCGTTCCTGAGCTGAAACAGAGTGGCCGGTTCGCCGTCGCTTTGGAAAGCAAGGGAGCAAGAAGCGCCCAGTCGAGCGTCATCGTTGGAAGAAGACTTGCAGAAGATCTCCATCCGGTAACTAGCCCGGCGTTTGACAGTGACGACGGCGCGCTCTTCGTTACTCGTTCCGGCTCGCGCGGTGAGCAGCTTCCGGTTACGGTTTTCCGCATCGATGTTGACGGCGAGATTACCGAGTTTTCCGGCGACATCACCAATCCCACCGGAATCGCGTTCGACAGTCGCGGTCAAATGTTCGTCAGCAGTCGCCTGGATGGCACTATTTTTCGCATCACGCCATTCAAAGAAGCGATCCCTTTTGCGCGCAGTCTCGGTGTCGCGACTGGTATTGCATTTGATTCGGATGACACGCTGTACGTGGGCGATCGAACAGGCACGATTTACAAAGTTAACGGTATTGGCGAAGAGACTGCGTGGGTCCAGCTCGAGCCGTCTGTGTCTGCTTACCACCTTGCTGTCGGCCCGGACAATGCTTTGTACGTCGCTGGTCCAACCGTAGCGAGTTTTGACTCAGTGATGCGCGTGGCTCCCGACGGTTCCGTAAGTACATTCTACAAAGGGTTAGGCAGGCCACAGGGATTAGCTTTTGATTCGGAAGGCAATCTGCTGGTTGCAGCTTCACTGCGCGGTCGTCGCGGCATCGTGAGAATTACGCCGGACGGAAAAGATGCGAGAGTGTTTTTGGCCGGGATGAATTTGGTTGGACTTGCATTTAGTTCGACGGGCGATGTGGTAGTGGCCTCGACCGACTCGGTCTACTCCGTGCCACTGAAATCGGCTTCATAGTGACCTAAAATTTCGTGAACGGCCCTATTTTGACACGATCTAGGGGCCATGCTAGTGTGACCCTTGTTTAATTTCTGCTGCTGCAGACCTGCTAAATGGGCAATATTAACGCCAGTATTCAACAATTCATCCTCTACATGGTGGCGCTTATTTTTTCGTTGTCAGTTCATGAGTCGGCCCATGCCTGGATGTCCAATAGATTTGGCGATGACCTTGCACGCTCGCAGGGTCGGATTAGCTTGAATCCTGCTTCGCACGTTGACCCTATCGGAACCCTTCTGTTTCCGGCGATCGCTTTTTTCACTCACGCTCCATTAATTGGCTGGGCAAAGCCGACGCCTGTGAATCCCTTGAGGTGGCGGAATAAGCGCGTTGCTAACTTTTGGGTCTCCGCTGCCGGCGCCATAAGTAACTTCATCATTGCAATCATTGCGGGCATCGGTATTAGGGCCCTTTATGTCTTTGGCGTAACTGATGGGCTCGAGCTGAGACCGGGTTCTTCTATCATCGCGACCGGTGCATTTGAACTGTTGCTGATTTTTTTCATTCTGAATGTCTCGTTGGGCGTTTTCAACCTGCTGCCGATACCACCTTTGGACGGCAGTAAAGTGTTGCAGAGCATCCTGCCGGAAAGTTTTGAAGCAGGATTTGAAACACTCGAGAGATTCGGCTTTATCCTGTTGTTCATTGCGGTCTTTACTGGCGTGCTGGGCGTTATCTTTGGGGTCGTGATGCCGTTGGCTTGGGCCCTCGTATTCATTGGTAGCAATCCATGAAAAGGATTTTCAGCGGCGCACAGCCGACCGGCAACATTCATTTGGGAAACTATCTGGGGGCGCTGCGCAACTGGGTCGCATTACAACACGAGTACGAAAGCTTTTTCTGCATCGTCAATCTGCACGCGATCACTTCGCGACAGGATCCGAAACTGCTGGCCGAGAAAACTCGCGAGCTGGCACGCATCTACCTTGCTGTCGGAATTGATCCAGCAGTCTCGACGATCTTTGTTCAATCAGATGTCGCCGAACATACGGAACTGACCTGGGTACTTAACTGCATCGCGCGCATGTCTGAGCTTGAGCGAATGACTCAGTTTAAAGACAAGGCGCGCAAACAAAGCGAGAACGTTGGCGTTGGGGTGTTTGATTACCCGCTGCTGATGGCAGCCGACATTCTGCTCTACCAGACGGATCTGGTTCCCGTCGGCGAGGACCAGAAGCAGCATCTCGAGCTGACGCGGGACCTCGCTATTAGGTTCAACCGCGATTACGGCGAAACTTTTCGCGTTCCTGAACCCTACATACCGAAGGTCGGTGCGCGCATAATGTCGCTGTCGGATCCCACGAAGAAGATGTCAAAATCAGACGACGATCCGGCGGGAGGCGTTATGGTGCTGGATGATGCCGATAGCATTCAACGAAAATTCAAACGCGCGGTGACTGATTCAGGCACCGAAATTCGCTTCGATGCGTCGCGTCCGGCGATTACTAATCTGTTGACCATCTTTCAATTGCTAACCGGTCAGACCCCGGACGAGATTGAGTCGCATTTTGCGAACAAGGGTTATGGGCAGTTCAAGCAGGAGCTGGCGGAAATTACAATTGAGTTTTTACGTCCGCTGCATGAGAAAATTGAATCGATCAGCGACAATGAATTAGGCACGATACTGGACCAGGGCAAGCAGAAAGCGCAGGGAATTGCGCAAGTAACTTTGGAAACCGTGATGACGCGGCTGGGAATCTCCGGCGCCAAAGAACTGCTGGTAACAAAGTAATGGACGAAACACGCGATGGAACAGCCGCTCAACCCGCGCAGGAAGAGACGGGCGGGCCGATAAGTGTAACCGGATCGTCTCCGGAGCTCGTCGCCGATCACACTACTGACGATCTGAAGATCGTCATGGGCGACTTTGACGGCCCACTCGATCTGTTACTGCATCTTATTCGCCAGGAGCAAGTCAACATCTATGACATTCCGGTGGCGCGCATCGCTGACGAATATCTACGTTATTTGCACGTGATGCAGGAACTGGACATTGCCGTGGCTGGCGATTTCCTGGTGATGGCGGCGACGTTAATCGAACTCAAGACGCGCATGCTCTTGCCGCGGGATCCTTTTGCAGCGGCGGAAGAGGAAGAAGATCCGCGCAAGGATCTGGTGGACCAACTACTTGAATATCAGAAATATAAGGCCGCTGCACAAATGCTTTGGTCGCGCGCCACTGTCGAGCGCGCAGTATTCAAGCGCGCGGAAATCGAGACGGACAAGAACAACCCGGAGGTCTCTGTTGGGCTATTTGATCTTCTAAAAGTGTTTCAGGAAATTCTCGCGCGTCACAAAGAAGAAGTGCTGCTGGAAATCGAGCGTGAAGAAATCTCCATGACGGAGATGCTCGAACGGCTCAGAAACATGGTGATGTCCGCGGGTGAGTTGAACCTGCGCGTCTTCTTTGAACGAGCGCAGTCGCGCCGCGAGTTAGTGCTTGCTTTTCTGTCGGTGCTGGAATTGGTGCGCTCTACGGAAATCAAGTTATTTCAAGAAGAGACGTTTGGTGACATCGTCGCCAAAGTCTCAAGTTAGATTCGGGATAAGAGGGTGGCATTGTAAAGCAAGCTGTTAGTTTGCGGTGATTGAAAGGCCTTCGACGGAGCCGCAACTAACAGTTTGCTTTACAAAAACTAAATTAGGTCACTACGCGGGATAGAGATGAGCGAAGAGAGCAACGACAATCAAATAGACCAGCCCGTTGACCAGGCGACGCTGAACGAAGAAGCAGCCAAAGAACTTGAGGCCATGGTGGCCGAAGCAACCGGCGTGGAAGCGCAGGAACCAACGGACGACGGTAAGACGTACCAGGTGCAGAACTCTGCCGAGCGAGCTGGGATCATTGAGTCCTTGATCTTCGTTTCTGAAGAGCCAATCAGCGCGAAGACGATCGCCGAGTTGTTGCGCGAGGAGCGCAGTGTGGTTGATGCGGCGCTCGCGGAACTATCTCAGGAGTTTAACGGCCGCAATGGCGGTTTGCAGTTGCGCGAGGTTGCCGGCGGTTGGCAGTTTGCCACGCGGCCGGAGTATCACGAACACGTGCGCGCGTTTCTGCGGTCACGTCCCAGCGCCAAACTCTCGATAGCGTCGCTGGAAACGCTGGCCGTGATTGCTTACAAACAACCGGTTACGGTGCCTGAGATACTCGAGATTCGCGGCGTGCAGTCACCTTCTTCAATCAAGACGCTGCTCGACAAGAAACTGATTGTCGCCAAGGGCCGGAAGGACACGGTTGGCCGGCCAATGATGTATGGAACCTCTAAAGAGTTTCTAATGCAGTTTGGTTTGAAGGATCTTACGGAACTTCCCAGCATGGAGGATTTCCAGGACCTTGCAGGCGGGACTTAGTAACGAGGCAGTCCGCAGCAGCAGTCGGCAGGCTTGCGGCTACTGTGTCTTCCTGCCGGCTGCACCTGCCGACTGCTCCAGCCGTCTGCCGACTAAACAAATGCAAGAGCGACTTCAAAAATTAATTGCTAACGCCGGCATCGCCTCGCGACGTCACGCAGAGGACTTGATTACGGCCGGTGAGGTCACCGTCAACGGCAAAGTTGTGATCGAGCTGGGAACAAAGGCCGATCCGGAAAAAGACCACATCAAAGTGCGCGGCAAGCTGATCAACCCGTCGCTGGAGAAGCGCGCGCTGGTCCACGTGGTGTTGAATAAGCCGAAGGGTTGTCTCTCAAGCGTGAGCGATCCCGAAGACCGCCCGACTGTTCTTCAGTTTTTGCCGGCCTCGCTTGGTCGACTTTATCCGGTTGGTCGCTTGGATTTTAATACCGAAGGCCTGCTGCTGCTGACCAACGATGGCGAGTTTACAAACTTCATCACCTCCGCGCGTAACAAGGTGCAAAAGATTTACGAAGCAAAAGTAAAAGGCCTGCCCACCGATCAGGCGATTGAACGCCTGCGCCGCGGCGTGACGCTGGAAGATGGGACGCGCACGGCGCCGGCAAAAATCAAACGTGTTTATGAGACACAAACGAATAGTTGGTTTGAGATTGTCTTGCATGAAGGAAAGAACCAACAGATACGGCGCATGTTTGATCTCATCGGGCATTCAGTGATGAAGTTGCGGCGTTCGCAAATAGGACCATTGCGTGATGACAAGTTAAAGCCAGGCACGTGGCGTAAACTTTCGGAACAAGAAATCAAAGCGATCACGACCAAAGGCAAGAGCGGGCGGGCGCCGCGCGCGGCCAGTCACGCTTCATCACGGCAATAAGGTAGAATAATCCTAAGTTCGTGAGGGAGTTGTTGGTTCGGACAGGCATTCTTGCCTGTAATAGCAGGCGGGGATGCCTTTGTCGTGTCTACCAGGGGAAACGGAAGCGAGATGCATTTCGATTTAAGCGAAGAGCAGCAACAAATCAAAACCAGCGTGCGCGAATTTGCCGAGGCGGAGATCGCGCCACACGTGATGGAGTGGGATGAAGCACAGCACTTTCCCATCGAGCTGCAGCCGAAACTCGCGGAGTTGGGACTGACCGGCGTTTTGTTTCCTGAAGAATACGGCGGCGCCGGTATGGGTTACATCGAATACGCCACCATCATCGAAGAACTCTCGCGAGTGGACGGATCGGTAGGAATCTCAGTCGCGGCGCATAATTCGCTTTGCTCAAATCACATTTATCAGTTCGGTACTGAAGCTCAGAAGCAAAAGTTCCTGGTGCCGCTTGCAACCGGCAAACACCTGGGTGCCTGGGGCTTGACCGAGCCTAGCGCTGGATCTGACGCATCGGGGACCCGGTCCACTGCCGTGCGGAAAGATGGTGGCTGGATAGTTAACGGCTCGAAGAATTTCATCACCCACGCGATTCATGCGGACACTACCGTGGCCATGGCTGTTACCGATCGCGCCAAAAGCAGCAAAGGCATTTCTGCATTCATTTTTGAAAAGGGAATGGCGGGATTCGCGCCGGCAAAGAAAGAGAACAAACTTGGTTTGCGCGCGTCGGAAACCGCCAGCGTTGTCTTTGAAGACTGTTATGTGCCTGACGAAAACCGGCTCGGCGACGAAGGCAATGGTTTCGTGAATGCGATGGCAGTGCTGGATGGCGGTCGCATCTCAATCGCCGCGCTGGCAGTGGGAATAGCGCAGGGCGCGTACGAATCGGCTGTGCGCTATGCGAAAGAGCGTCAACAGTTTGGCAGGCCAATCGCCGAATTTCAGGCGATCCAGTTTAAGTTGGCAAACATGGCGATGCAGATCGACGCCGCGCGTTTATTAATGTATCGCGCCGCCTGGCTTAAAGACGCTGG
This sequence comes from bacterium, assembly GCA_040003675.1. Lineage (GTDB taxonomy): Bacteria > Acidobacteriota > Blastocatellia > Pyrinomonadales > Pyrinomonadaceae > PSRF01. The sequence continues at coordinate 12,111 of JBDUCC010000021.1, forward strand.
GCGAAAGGTAACGAAAGAATCGTCAATGGCAAAATTGTTCGCATCCGAAATTAGTGTCAACGTATGTGAAGAAGCGATTCAGGTGCACGGCGGTTATGGTTACACAAAGGATTACCCGCCGGAGAAATTCTGGCGTGATTCGAAGTTGTGCACGATTGGCGAAGGTACGTCAGAGATTCAACGCCTGATCATAGCGCGCGAGATTTTGCAGCAACTGTGATAGCGAGTACGCAGGGTCGGCATGGTCCGATGGACGCTTCAGCGAACACGAAGTCATTGATCGATCGTATCGCGGCCGGTGATGCGCGCGCAGTGGCGCGTGCAATTTCAAAGGTGGAAGATCTTTCAAAAGACGCGGCGGACCTGATGAAGCAGATTTTTCCGCTGACCGGTCGTGGACTCATAATCGGAATTACGGGGGCGCCGGGCGCGGGCAAGTCGTCGCTGGTTGACAAGCTTGCGTTGTATTACCGGCAACGCGATGAACGAGTCGGCATTGTCGCAGTTGACCCTTCAAGCCCATTTTCCGGCGGCGCGATTCTTGGCGATCGCATTCGCATGCAGACGCTGGGACTCGACCGCGGCGTTTTCATTCGGTCAATGGCAACACGCGGTAATCTCGGTGGTTTGGCGCGAACAACGGTCGATGCGGTTTCAATTCTGGATGCCGCCGGGTACGGCAAGATCATCATCGAAACTGTCGGCGTGGGCCAGGATGAAGTCGAAGTGGTGAAGGCGGCGGATGTTTCCGTGGTCGTCCTGGTGCCGGGAATGGGTGACGACATCCAGACGATTAAGGCTGGCATCATGGAAATTGGCGACATCTTTGTTATCAACAAGGCCGATCGCGACGGCGTCAATTCAACCGAAAAAGAACTTGAGGCGCTGCTGTCGTTGGCCGAACGTGATGATACCTGGCAGCCGCCAATTATTAGGACGATAGCCACCGAGGGCAGCGGTGTTAAGGAACTGGCCGCGGCAATTGAACAGTATCGCGAGTTTCATCTGCGAACTAAGTCCAGCGAGGGCCGCCGGCGCTCAATTGCGCGCTGGAGAATTTTGGAGTTACTGCGTGAACGCCTCGTTTCGCAAACGCTTGAGTCTGCTTCTGCATCTCAGAAGCTCGACGAATTGGCCGATGAGGTTGCGAGCCGCCAACGCGACCCTTATTCTGCGGTTGAGGAGCTGATTCAGGGGAGTCAGTAGTCAGTCGTTTGACGCTGACTGCCGTAAAGAACCGGCGACTACGGACAACTGACAACGGACAACTGACCAGAAAATGAAAGTCGACCACATTGGAATTGCTACCCGTGAGATAGAGGAAGCTCTATTAGTTTGGCGTGATGCATTGGGGTTGGCAGTGGATTCGACAGATGAAGTCAGCGAGCAGGGCGTACGCACAGCCATGCTGGCGATCGGGGAAACGCATATTGAGCTGCTGGAACCTTTGCGCGACGATTCACCGGTGGGAAAATTTTTGCAGAAGCGCGGCCCCGGCATTCATCACATCGCAATCCGCGTGACGAACATTCGCAAAGCGCTTGGCGAGTTGAAAGAAAAAGGCGCACGTTTGATCGATGAAACTCCACGAATTGGTGCCAATGGTTGTCTGGTTGCATTCATTCATCCTTCTGCAACCAATGGCGTGTTGTTAGAGTTAGTAGAGCATCCGGATTAGATTTAGAAAGGAATATTGTTTTGACCTCAATTACTAAAGCCTGGATTGCGGCGGCGGTGGCCGTCGTGTTTGCGTTGGGACTAATTGTTTGGCAGGTGAAAGCGCGCCGCTCGGAATCGCTGAACCTTTCAGCCGAAGATATGGCAATGATTGCTGAGGAGCAGTCGCCGCAATTTCGAACGCGTCTGGCATCAGATGCCAACGCAAGAAAAGATTTCGCGGATGACCTGCGCAAGCTGCTGGCGGTCGCCGAAGAAGCGCGCGTTAAAGGCGTCGGCAACAAGCCTGAAGTGAAACGACAACTCGACCTCGTACGGTCCGTGGTTATTGCTGAAAACTATTTTAAGTCATTGGGTACAGGCGAAGCTGGACCAAACATTTCCGACCAGGAGATTGAAGAATTCTTCAAGCAACCGGCGAGTCAGGCAAAGTTTGATCTTTTCATCAGCGATGCGAAGGCAAAAAACCCGCAGCTCGCCGGCGGTCAGATTCCCGAAGAGCAAATGAAGCAGGTGAGGCGGCAACTGGGCCAAGTGCTGATTGGCGAGCAAAAAGCTATCGCTGCCGGTGTCGACAAGCAGCGCGCTGTCGAGTTGCAAATAAAACTTGAGCAAGCGCGAATTCTGGCGCAGACGTATGCGCAGGAACAATTGGCAGAAAAGATGAAGGCAAGCGACGCCGAGGTTGATGCCTACGTTAGTCAGCATCCCGAGCTGGATACCAAGCAGGCACGAGCAAAGGCCGAGGAAGTACTAAAGCGCGTCCGAGCTGGTGAAGATTTTGCAAAACTCGCGAAGGAGTTTTCCACGGACGGAAGCAAAGACAAGGGCGGGGATTTGGGATGGTTTGGGCACGGGCAAATGGTGCCTGAATTTGAGCAGGCAGCTTTTGCACTTCAGCCCGGGCAGATAAGCGATCTGGTGCAAACAAAATTTGGTTATCACATTATTAAAGTTGACGAGCGCAAGACCGAAACAAAAGATGGGAAGCCTGACGAACAAGTGCATGCAAGGCACATTTTGATTGGTGAGAGCGCGCCGGGCGACAACCCATTTGCGCCTCCGCAAAGTGGTCGCGACAAAGCGCGCGCTGCGGTCGAGCAGGAGAAGCAAAAGAAACTTTTGGATGAGATTGTGGCTCGTTCCCACGTTACGGTCACGGAAAACTTTTCGGTGAAGATGCCCGCGCCGCAGCCGCAACAAATGCCGCCTGGTTTTGGTCCGGGTGAGGGACCGCAACCCGTCGAGCCGGTCCAGGAAGGACCAAAACCGAAAGCGGGCGAACCTCAAAAGCAACCAGAACCAAAGCAGCGCCAGAAATGAAACCTGCGCTTAAGAGTTAGGATGCAATTTGGCGATTTTCGAGTGGAGATCGTTCCAGACACGGAGTTTCGTCTGGACGGCGGCGCGATGTTTGGCGTAGTGCCGCGAGCATTATGGTCCAGGGTCTGTCCGCCGGACGAACAGAACCGCATACGCATGAACATGAACTGCGTGTTCATTGAAGCCGGCGGCGAGCGAATCCTGATTGAAACTGGAATCGGCGATAAGTGGTCCGTAAAGCACAAAGAAATGTACGGTATCAAGCGCAAGCGGGTACTATCTGAATCGCTGCGCACGCTTGCCGGAGTGGCTGCGGACGACATCAGCATCGTAATAAATACGCATCTTCATTTTGATCATGCCGGCGGAAATACTTCGGTGAACGGCAATGGTAAGGCAGTCCCGGCCTTTCCTAACGCACGGTATTTTGTTTCCCAAGCTGAATTGGAACATGCGCAAGCACCGAGTGAGAGAGATCGAGCCAGTTATCTCCCGGATAATTGGCTGCCGTTGCTTGAAAGCGGACAACTAGAAACCAGGGAAGCCGAATACGAAGTTGTTCCTGGTCTCCGCATGGAAACCCATGCCGGTCACAATCGCTCAATGCAGTGCTGGCGTTTGCAGTCGCAGGGTCAGACCATGTTTGGATTTGCGGATTTGGTCCCGATGAGAGCCCATGTCTCTTACGCGTGGATCATGGGGTACGATCTTTTCCCGGTAGAAACGCTGGAGGCGAAAAAGAAACTGTTGCCGCAAGCAGCTCGTGAAGACTGGTCCTGCTTGTTCTATCACGATCCTGATGAGCCGTTGTGCAAGCTGGTTGAAGAAGATGGAAAATTGCGGGCCGTTGGCATCGAGCGAGTCTAACGAATTGGAATTATGAACAGAAGATTGTTGATTATCGCTCTCATTGTCATCTGCGCCTTGTCTACAACCACGAGCTTTGCGAAGAAACGAGGCCCTTCAACTCCGAAGGAACGAAAGCGAGCGGTCGAGATCACCAACCTTCTCGAAAACGATCCACTCAATAAAAAGGGAGAGGCTTTGCGGCGTGAGCTACTGGTTTGGCTGATCCAGATTCCAGACATAAGCGTCACGCTTTGTACGAGCATGCTCGGAGACTATTCGCAGATCAAAGGAGACCATGCGGGGACCATTACCACGCAGATGAGTTTTGCCGAAACCAAATTTGTCATCGAACATCCCGAACAGGCCAACGATGACTATCAGGTTTATCTTGCCGGGGTGGAAGGCGTCCTAAGGACTTACCAGAACCTTAGAAAGGCCAGGCCGAAAGTCCGGTTCGAACCGCTTGAAGAATTGTTGGTTAAGCAGCAGGCGGGCGGGCTGCCGGAATTTATCAAGAGCGCAATGATCGGATGCAAATAGCTCCACCAATACCCGGATAAGATGACCACAGCAAAAATTGGAATCATCGGCGGCAGCGGGCTTTACCAAATGCCGGAACTGCTGGACGTGCAAGAGGTCGAGCTCGACACGCCATTTGGGAAACCGTCGGATGCCTTCATCGTCGGCACGCTCGAGGGCGAACCAGTCGCTTTTCTACCGCGACATGGACGCGGCCACAGCTTCACGCCAACCGAGGTTCCATATCGCGCCAATATCTATGCAATGAAAATGCTGGGCGTGGAACGAATACTGTCAGCATCTGCGGTCGGCTCGTTACAAGAACAGTATGCCCCGCTAGACATGGTGATTCCGAATCAGTTTTTTGATCGCACGCGAGCGCGTGCGCGCGAATCAACATTTTTTGGTGAGGGCATCGTGGCCCATGTGACTTTTGCGCATCCAGTGTGCGACGAACTGGGCGACACTCTTGAAGCAGCATGCAAAGTTACAGATGTAAAGACGCACCGCGGTGGCACCTATTTGTGCATGGAAGGTCCTGCGTTTTCGACTAAAGCAGAATCCGAGGTGTATCGCTCGTGGGGCATGGACGTGATCGGGATGACGAATTTGCAGGAAGCGAAACTCGCTCGCGAGGCGGAGATTTGTTACGCGACGCTGGCGCTGGTTACCGACTACGATTGCTGGCATCCGGGCCACGATGATGTCACCATCGACATCGTAGTGGAGTACCTGAATAAAAACGTGCGCAATGCGCAACTTATTATGAAAGAGGCGGTCAAGCGCTTGACCGATCAGGAACGGAGCTGCAAGTGTGGCTCGGCGCTGAAGAACGCAATCTTTACGGCGCCGCACTTGTGGCCAGCCGAGACTCGCGAGAAGCTGGGCGTTATAGTCAGGAAATATGTCCTTGGATAAAGATTGGGGTGGCTTCAACTTGTCCACTGGGACTGCGGGCGACTCACCCGCCTCGTCGCGTTACGAGCCCCGTTGTGTGGTCGAGTTGTTCGCGCTGCGCGCTCATTGCGGGCGAGGCGCCCGCGGTCCCAGTATTACTGGAGAGGTAATTCTTATGAAGAAATTCTTAGTAACTTTGTTTGTGATCCTGGCGGCGATTAGTCTTCAGGCCTCGCCTTCCCACGCGCAGGGCGCCGCGAAGACGGGACCGGATCCGTCCACCTTGCGCGATGAAGACCTTGAAAAAGATTCATTGCATAACCTCGAAGTCGCGCGCCATTATTTCAAGCTGAAGAAAGCATACGTGGCCGCGATCAAGCGCTGTGAAGAAATCGACGCCGGCAATCCCAATTTCGCGAAGATGGATGAAGTGCTGTTTATAGCAGGAGAGAGTAGCCTGCGGCTGGCGGGAAATCGCGGCAAACAACACACCAAAGAAAAAACCGCCGAGCAGTTGCGCCAGGACGCGCGTGTTTATCTTTCACGCCTGGTTGCGGATTACCCAGACAGTGTTTTCACTAAGCAGGTAGCAGTGGACTTGCAGGCATTGGGTGGGCCAATACCAAAACCTACGCCTTAGCGAGTGCATGAACAGGAAAAAACCAAAACCGGATTATCATTTCCCGTGTGTCATTTTCTCATTTGTCATTTCTGAACTTTGATGTCCTGACTGTAATCGGAAGTGAGAGTTCTCGGAAATCTCGGCAATGACAAATGAGAAATGATAAATGGCAAATGATAAATCGTCTTTTGCTTTCAAGCTTTCCAATACACAAACATAACAACAAAAAACATGTCACTATTAGTAGTTGGTTCAGTTGCGTTCGACGCAGTCGAAACGCCTTTCGGTAAATGTGAAAAGATGTTGGGCGGCTCGGCATCGCACTTTTCCATTTCTGCAAGCTACTTCACCGACGTACGCATCGTAGGCGTTGTTGGTGGCGATTTCAGCGACGAAGACGCGATTGTCTTTGCCACTCATTCTATCGATACCACCGATCTGGAAAGGATTCCGGACGGGAAAACGTTTCGTTGGTATGGACGTTACGATTATGACTTGAATGTCGCGCACACGCTCGATACGCAATTGAACGTGTTTGCAGACTTCAAACCAAAACTGTCCGAAAGTTCCAAACAGTCGCGGCTGGTTTTTCTGGGTAATATCCAACCGGACTTGCAGCGCGAGGTACGCGAACAAGTACCTAATGCCGAGCTCGTGGCCCTCGATACAATGAATCTCTGGATCGACAACACCCGCGAATCTCTGTTGCGCACGATCAAGGCCGTCGATGTGGTTATCATTAACGATGCGGAGGCGCGCCAGTTGACTGAAATACCAAATCTCATCAAAGCAGCGCGGACCATTCTTTCCTGGGGACCGAAGGCTTTGATTGTTAAGCGGGGCGAATACGGCGCGGCACTTTTCACCAGCGACAATTATTTTGCTATACCGGCGTATCCGCTCGAATCAGTTTTCGATCCGACCGGCGCTGGCGATACCTTCGCCGGCGGTTTTATGGGTTACCTGGCGAGCCAGGATAAGCTGGACGAAGCCGCTATGCGCCGCGCAATGATCTTTGGCTCCGTAATGGCTTCGTTCAACGTTGAAGAATTCGGAACCGAACGGGTTCGGCGTTTGACGCATGCGGAAATCAATGACCGCTTTAGCGCGTTTAAGCGGATGACCCATTTTGATGAGATACCCTTCCGAAAGGCAGTGACGAGTAACAAGTGACAGGTGACAAGTAAGAGCCAAGGCATTATCTTGTCACCTGTCACTGTTCACTTGTCACGGAGGTCTTATGTTCTGTCCAGTTTGCGAATCTGAATACGAGCCTGGCATCACGCGTTGTCCTGACGACAATTCCGAGCTGGTTGCCCGTCTGACGTCTGCTAACGCCGATCACGACAGCAGCGAAGCGAAGTTTGTGCCGCTGCACAATCTTGGCTCTCCGGCTGAAGCTGAAATGGTAAACGACATCTTTACGAAAAACGGCATTCGCTCCGTGGTTCAATCGGGCGGCGCCGATGCTTTCTCGCCACTGCTTTCCAGTACCTCGCCGGGCTCAGTGATTCTCGTCGATGAACGCGACTTTGATCGCGCGAAAGACCTGTACTCCGCTTTCTTTGGTGAGGACACGACACCGCTCACCGGTGGCGAGATCGACGAAGACGAAGCAGAGTAAAGTTCAGAGTGCTGCCTTCAAGCTGCTCTGGCCGACCCCAGAGCAAACTAAAGTTTGTACTCTGAACTGTTTGAGTCTTAGCGAGCACGCTGAAGTTTAGAGTACAGCCTTAAGGCTGCTCTTGCTGACGCCGGAGCAAACTAAAGTTTGTACTCTGAACTGTTTGAGTCTTTGTTTGAGTTTTCATGACCGCCGCACCTGATTCCCCCATCGCCGTTTTCATAACCGCTCCCAATAAAGACGAAGCGTCGCGCTTAGCAGAGCTGTTGGTTGAGCGAAAGCTCGCGGCGTGTGTGCAGATTTTGCCGCCGATGGAATCCGTTTATCGCTGGCAAAGCAAGGTGGAAAGGCAGGCGGAAATCTTGCTGATTGCAAAAACCGTTAACTCAAAGTTCGCCGAGCTGGAAAGAGAAGTGCGCGCGGTTCACAGTTATGAAACGCCTGAGATTGTGGCCGTGCCGTTAACCGCCCTATCCGAGCCGTACCGGCAATGGCTAAACGCGAGCCTAACGACCGATTGAGGCGTGCGGATTAATCGTCGCGATATTGATATTCATCCGGGACATTATTTGCAGGGTTAAGAAAAGAGCTTTGACTGTCGACAATGATTTTGACGACTTCGGCAGGTGAATCGGTGAGATGCAGTCGCTTTAGATCTTGTTCGGTCAGCTTTCCTTCTTTCAGGCCAAAATCACGCACCCAGTTCAGCAGTCCTTCCCAATACTTGCTTCCGAAAAGTACTACCGGAAAGTTTCGAATCTTCTGCGTCTGAATCAATGTCAGCGCTTCAAAGAGTTCGTCGAGCGTGCCAAAGCCTCCGGGAAAAATAATGAAGCCGAGGCTGTACTTCACGAACATCATCTTGCGAACGAAGAAGTATTTAAACTTCAGACTGCGCGTTAGATATGGATTGGAACTCTGCTCAAACGGCAGCTCGATGTTACACCCAATCGACAAACCGCCGGCCTCAAACGCGCCGCGATTCGCCGCTTCCATAATCCCGGGTCCGCCTCCGGTGATGACGGCAAAACCCGCGCGCGAGAGAAGTGCCGACGTTTCCTGAGCAGCAGCGTAATCCGGATCGTCAACGTGCGTGCGCGCGGAACCAAAAATTGATATTCCCTGGGTCAGCGTGGCCAGTTCGTCGAAGCCGGTAACGAATTCACCCATGATACGAAACACGCGCCACGTGTCCGTGTGGGTAAACTCGTCGAGCCGCGGACTCTCCAGCAGTTGCTCGTCCTGCGTTGTTCCCGGCGGCGGATTTTTTTGGTTTACATCGTCCATTCTCGTTAAGTTTCAAGTTCCAAGTTTAAAGTTTCAAGTTCGCTAACAACACTTGAGACTTGAATTGGACTTGAAACCACCTCCTAACACCTGATCTGTTAACCCGCTACCGAACTTGAGACTTGAAACCTGGACTTGAAACTTAGAACTTAAAACTTTCGCTTACATCCCCATGATGCTGTAGCCGCAATCGACGTAAATAACTTCGCCAGTGATTGCGGAAGACATCGGGCTGCACAGGAAAACAGCGGTGCTGCCAACCTCGCGCGCCTCGACATTGCGTCGCAACGCCGCCTTCTCTGCATGGTGCTTTAACATCGTCGAAAAGTCAGAAACGCCGCGCGCGGAGAGCGTCTGGATTGGCCCTGCGCTGATGGCGTTCACGCGAATGTTGCGCGGTCCCAGATCGTTGGCCAAATAGCGTGTGCTGGCTTCCAACGCCGATTTGGCAACTCCCATGACGTTATAGCCGGCGATGACTTTCTCGGCGCCGTAATAGCTCATGCAAACAATGCTGCCGCCTTCCGTCATCAGCGGCACTGCCGCACGCGACAGTTGGACCAGCGAGTACGCACTGATCTCGAGGGCAGTGACGAAGGCGTCGCGACTGGTAT
>JBDUCC010000175.1:0-6379 GCA_040003675.1 bacterium
CTTGAAACCTACCGCACAACTATGCGTAGATAACAAGCAGAATTTTCCATTTAGCTCGCGGTGTCCAAATGCCTTTTCTTGAAGCCATTAAACTTGCGATCTCGGCGATACTCGCGCACAAGCTCCGCTCGTTTCTAACTTTGCTGGGTGTAATTTTTGGCGTTGCGACCGTCATCGTTGTGGTCTCATTGATCGAAGGCTTTAACTCCTACGTTGATGAGAAGATTGCAAACATCGGCACGAATGCGTTCGCCGTGCAGAAATATTCAATCGAAGATTTCTCGAGTGTCTCTGCGCTCAACGCCGCGCGCAGGCGCAACAAAGACGTAACGCTCGATGACGCTGCAGCTCTATTGGGTCACGGCGGTTCGATCCAGGACGTTGGCGCCCAGGAAGAAAGCGGCGGTGATGTGAAGTTTGGCGCTATCAATCTTTTTCGCGTTCGCATCACCGCGACCACACCAAACATTGCTGACATCGAACGTATCGAAGCGCGCGAAGGACGTTACTTCAACAAGATTGACGAGGACGAACGGCGTAACGTTACGTTTGTTGGCGCCGACGTGGCCGACAAGCTGTTTCCCACCGCCAACCCGTTGAGCCAAACGATTCGCATCGATGGCCGCTCGTTCGAGATCATCGGGGTAGGAAAAGAAAAAGGATCTGTATTCGGGCAACCGCAGGACATGTACGTGTCGATGCCGCTGTCGACCTTCCTGGCGTTTTACGGTTCGCGGCGTTCAATTGGTCTCAGTGTTACGTCAACCAGTCAGGAAACTTACGAGGACGCGGTGGAAGAAGCGCGCGTGGTTATGCGGACCCGACGCAAATTGTCTTCAAACGAGAAGGACAACTTCGGAATTATTACGCCCAGCGCAATCAATGAACTACGCGACAAGATCTTCGGCACGATTCAAGTCGCAGCCATTGGCATAACTTCAATCTCACTGGTCGTCGGCGGCATCGTCATTATGAACATCATGCTGGTGTCGGTGACTGAGCGCACCAAAGAGATTGGGATTCGCAAGAGCATTGGCGCGCGGCGCACTGACATTCTTAAGCAATTTCTGGCGGAGTCGACGCTGCTATCGTTGCTTGGCGGCGCGATCGGGATCTCCATTGCCTACTTGCTGGCGAAACTGGTTGCAGCGCTTACGCCAGTTCCGACGGTCCTGCCGCTGTTTGCAGTGACTGTGGCCTTGTTTGTCTCGGCGACGGTGGGATTGATTTCGGGAGTGTATCCGGCCTGGCGGGCGGCCAAGCTGGATCCGATTGAAGCTTTGAGGGCGGAATAAAAGTTAGAGAGGATTTACAAGATGAACAAGATTAAATGGACTTTAAGATATTAGAAGCGGGCCAATTCAGATGCATCTTTTCGTTTTCATTGTTTTCTTTGAATCTTGTTCATTTTGTAAATCCTGTCGATAGACGACGCATGAAATTTTTTCAGAGCAACATCTTCGAAAACCTGCGCATGGGATTGGACACCCTGTGGCAGCACAAACTGCGTTCGCTGCTGACCATTCTCGGTGTGGTAATCGGCACCATGACCGTGATTGTCATCGCTGCTTTTGTTTCCGGAATCGACGCGCGCGTTTCCAAAGAGATCGAGTCATTCGGCACGAACTCGATCTACATTTACCGTTTTGATCCGGGGTTCAACTTCAATCCAACTCAGGAAGAACGCATGCGCAAGCCGTTAAGTTATGAAGACAACGAGGCCATCGGCAGCGAATGTCCCGCGATAGTTTATTCGGCGGCGTTTATGTCTCCGGTGGATTTCTTTGGCGGGCCTTTCACGCAACGCGTCAACGTCCGTTATCACGACATTGAGATGACGAACGCCGCGGTGCAGGGGGCTTCACCGTCATATTTCAAGATGGGCGTAACGAACATTGCCGAGGGCCGCTATTTCACCGATGACGAGAACGAACGTCACGCGAATGTGCTGGTGATCGGTCGCGACGTTGCTAACACACTCTTTCCGTTCAGCAATGCAATCGACAAAGATGTGACGATTAACGGCCGCAGTTATCGCGTGGTCGGCGTGTTAGCGGAGCGTGATGTGTTCCTGGTCGGCGCTGAAGATCCGAACAACGAAAACAAAGCGGTGTACATGCCTTATCTCACGCTGAGGAAAAGTTATCCGGATGTAAATGACAATTTTGTAATGGCCCAGGCGCGACCTGGTCAAATGCAACAAGCGGTCGAGGAGGTACGCGAGCTTTTAAGACGCCGGCGCAAAGTAGCGTTTGGCGCACCTGACAACTTTGGTATCTCTACTTCTGAACAAATTCTTTCCCAATTTGGCGCCATCACCGGTGGTGTGTTTGCCCTGATGGTGGCGATTTCAAGCGTGGGACTTTTGATTGGCGGCATCGGTGTGATGAACATCATGCTGGTTTCGGTTACTGAGCGAACGCGTGAGATTGGCGTACGCAAAGCAATTGGCGCCCGCCGTCGCGACATCGTCATCCAGTTCTTAATTGAAGCTGCGACCCTGACGGGTTTAGGCGGGCTGGTGGGGATTATCGCCGGTTGTGTAATCGCGCTGCTGATCCAAATGATCATGCCGACGTACATTCCGCTGTGGGCGCCAGTGGTTGGTTTTGTTGTTTCGGTAGGATTGGGGCTGACGTTTGGCTTATGGCCGGCGTGGAAAGCAGCGCGATTGAATCCGATCGAAGCGCTCAGATACGAGTAACGATTATCACCGATTGTTGACCCTAATGAGATTTACCATTTGTCATTCGCGAAGGTTGAATTCACCATTTCTCATTTATCATCTGGAAGAATTGCGGAGTGGTCCACAGCCATCGTTTGTGCGCTAACGAACCTTTCACTGCCATCCGAAGTACTCACGCGTCTCACGCTCTCAATGACAAATGAGAGATGTCAAATTCCAAAGGGAAGAAATTTGCCGCGGATACACGCGAATAAACGCAGATCAGAATCAGGACGGTAGCTGAGGAGTCCAACGTAGCTTCTCCTTTGCATTTATCGTCTGATCCGAGTGAATCCGCGGCCAATTCATTCCGCCGCTGAGAATCTTGTAACGCTTTTGGGGATTAGGGTGTCTAGCTCTTCGAGAGGCTAACTATGGCCTTCTTTAAAATTATAAGTAGGAGAAAGAACAAATGAAGAAATACGCGAATTTTAAGATGCTTGCGTTAGTCTCCCTGTCAAGCATTCTGTTGGTTGCTTCAGTTGCCTTCGCGCAAACGGCGGGGACGACTCAGAGTGACCAGAACAAGACTCGTGGCGAATGGCGCGGGCGTGGCAGAGGCGAAGGCCGAGGCGAAGGCAGAAAAGGCGATCATCGCGGCGGTTTTGGCGGCGGGATGTTCGAAAAACTTAATCTGACCGATGCCCAGAAAGCCAGCATGAAACAGATCAGAGAGAGTTTCGGCGAGCGCACCAAATCTTTGCGTGAACAGCTTCGGGCCAAGCGCCAGGAGTTGCATCAGGCGAACCAGGGCGGTACGTTCAATGAAGCACTTACTGCTCAGAATTTGACCGAGTCCGCAGGCCTACAGGCCAAACTCATGGGCGAGGAATTCAAACTTCGCCAGGAGATGCTTGCAGTCCTGACCACTGAACAAAAGACGCAGCTTGACCAGCTTCGCCAGCAGTTCAAGGGTGGACATGGTCGTGGCGATCGCGGCGATCGCGGCGAGCGTCGCGAAGCTCCGAAGCAGTAAACTTATGTTTCACGCAAAGGGTGGCGGACCGGCAAGCGTTCAGTCCGCCGCCCGAACAGCAAAGGAACGCTTCTGGCCAATCGCAACGAACAGGGTAATCACGAACAGGGTTCGGACCTGGAGTTGGCGCAGCTTGCGCGCGCCGGTGATGAGTCTGCGTTCGCCGAGATAGTGCGCCGCTACAGTCCGAGAGTCTTCCGGTTTGCCAGCAAATTTTTTCGCCAGCGCAGTGTAGTTGAAGAAGCGGCCCAGGAAGTTTTTATGAAGGCATTCACGCAACTCGGCAGCTATGAAGGACGCGGGTCGATGGAAGGATGGTTGACGCGCATCACGACCAACACCTGTCTGAACATGCTGAGAAGTGCAAAACGACGGCCCGAGTTCGCGTCAGCAGATTTGAGTGAGGACGAAAGCACCTGGCTGGAAAACCAGCTCAGCGAAGTCGCGGCTGAACGGCATCGAGCAAGCGAGCGCAGTTTTGTGGCCGCGGATCTCGCCGATCGCGTTATGCAGGACCTGTCGCCTGACGATCGCGTAGTTTTGACTTTGATTGATGGCGAGGACGCTTCAGTGAAAGAAGTGGCTGAGTTGACTGGCTGGTCTGAAGCGAAAGTAAAAGTACAAGCGTTTCGCGCGCGACGGCGCATGCGGTCGGCGGTGGAGAAGCTACTGGGAAAACACTGCGAATGAGAGAGACTGAGATGAAAGAAAATCACATTATCGATCTCATCGACAATCGTTCGTTTGCAAGTTTGAATGAGAGTGAACGCGCTGTCATTCAGGCGCACGCAGCGAGCTGTTTGTCCTGTGCTCGCGCTTACGAGGCTACCCAGATCGCGTCGTCGCTTTTGCAAGCGCGCGCGAGTGAAGTGGTTGAGCCGTCGCCCTTCTTTCACACCAGGGTGATGGCCGCGCTGCGCGAACAGCAAAACGAAGTGCCTGCGTACAAGCGCCTCTGGCAAGCGGCAGGCGCACTCGTCTCGTCCATGACGGCAGCGGTCGCGCTGATGGCGGTTTTGAGTTTTGTTATTCCGGGGACGCAAACGTCGGGAACAGCGCAAGCGTCTGTGTCCAATGGCTATTCCGCTGAAGAAGTAATTCTGAATCAACACGATTTGCAAGACGAACAGGCATCCGACGCCCAGGTGTTGACCAACTTGTATGGCTCGGAAGATTCCGAAGCGAGGTGAGTGAGGCAATCATGGACATCAGCAACAAGAGCAAATGGCAGGTAAGAGTCGCAGCACTATTGATTTTTGTGCTGGGTGTTGCGGCCGGCGCGCTTGCGCTAAACGGCTATCATCGTTGGTCCAGGTCTCGCGCTGAAGGAACCCGGCAGCAACGCTTCGAGCAGATGCTCGATCGCCTACAGCTAAACGCGGACCAGAAAACCCAAGTCCATCAAATACTGGGAGAGACGCGCGAACAGTTACAAAATTTGCGCAAGGAATCCGAGCCGCGCTTTACCGCAATCCGGCAACAAGCGGACGAGCGTTTACAAAAGGTACTAACACCCGAGCAGTGGAAACAGTTTCAACAGGAACGAGATAGCATGCGCAGCCATGGGCGGCGTAGAGGACCTGACAACCGCTAGTGCCCAATCCTCTCCACAGCAAGCCTGAACTACTAACTACAAGTTCTCTGTGCGTCCTTTGTGTACTCTGTGCCTCTGTGGTGGACCTACTTTTTGGCTGACGACAATCCACCACAGAGGCACAGAGCACACAAAGGACGCACAGAGTAGAGGATGTACGCTTACCTCGAGCATGTCATTTCATTTTCGAAATAATTGCTTCGGCAAATTCTGCTGTCTTCGCAGTGCCACCAATGTCGCGCGTGCGCACTTTGCCTTCGGCAAAAACCTCGAACATCGCATTTTCGGTTCTGTCGGCCGCCTCGCGTTCGCCGAGATGACGCAGCATCAGAATTCCCGATTGCAGCAACGCGGTGGGGTTCGCGATTCCCTGACCGGCAATGTCCGGAGCCGATCCATGGACAGCTTCAAACACGGCGCCAAGCTCGCCAATGTTTGCGCCCGGCACTAAACCCAAACCGCCAATCAAACCGGCGCAAAGATCCGAAACAATATCGCCGTAAAGATTCTCGAGCAGCATCACGTCAAACTGTTCGGGCCGCATCACCAGTTGCATGCAGGCGTTGTCGATGATCTTGTCGTCCGCTTCGATCTCGGGATACTCCGCGGCCACTTTGCGGAAGCAGTCGAGGAAAAGTCCATCAGACAACTTCATGATGTTCGCTTTGTGGCCGCAAGTAATCTTCTTTCGTCCTTCGCGCCGCGCAAACTCGAATGCAAAACGCGAAACGCGAGTCGAGGCTTTCTCGGTAATGATCTTCAAACTCTCAACCACGCCGGGAACGACCACATGCTCCAAACCGGCATAGAGACTCTCCGTGTTTTCCCGAACTATTACCAGACTGAGTTCGGGATAGCGGCAGGGAACGTTAGGAAGCGCTCGAATGGGACGAACGTTGGCAAAGAGATCGAGCGCTTTGCGCAGACCAACGTTAACGGAAGTGAAGCCTTTTCCGATCGGCGTGGTAACCGGACCTTTTAGTGCTACCTTGTTGCGCCTGATCGAGTCGAGCAACTCTTTTGGCAGCGTCTCGCCAAACTTTTCCACCGCCTGCGCGCCTGCATAATGCGTTTCCCATTCAAC
>JBDUCC010000022.1:0-21359 GCA_040003675.1 bacterium
GCGCTGGAATGTTCCGGTCCCTGGCCTTCATAACCGTGCGGCAACAGCATCGTCAGACGCGAAGTCTGTTTCCACTTGTCTTCGGACGCAGCGATGTATTGATCGATGATGGTCTGCCCGCCGTTGCCGAAATCGCCAAATTGCGCTTCCCACAGCACGAGGGCTTCGCGCGAGATTACAGAATAGCCATACTCAAAACCGAGCACGCCTTCTTCAGAAAGCGAACTGTCAAAAACTTCAAAGCGCGCGTTTGGTGACGACGGGGATTTTAGTTCAGAGAGCGGCGCCCAAGACTTGCCGGTTTGCGTGTCATATAAAACAGCGTGGCGTTGACTGAAAGTACCGCGTCCGGAATCCTGTCCACTCAAACGCACGCGTGTGCCGTCGATAACAAGTGAACCGAACGCCACTGCTTCGGCAAACGCCCAATCAATAGGCAACTCACCTGAACCCATTTTGGCGCGCCGTGCGAGTTGGCCCACCATTTTCGGATTCACATTAAAGTCTTGTGGTACGACGGCAATCTTCTGTGCGATTGCGTTGATAACATCAGCGCTCACGCCGGTTTCGACAACCTCAGAACCGTCGAAGTCTTCTATGACGTTGATGGTAGCAGTGCGATCCTGTTTAGCAACCAGTTCCTTGGCGCGAGCGAGCGCCTCTTCGTAGCGCCCAATACGTTCCGCTATCAGCGCATCCAGTTCAACTTCGCTGATGACTCCTTCCTTGATCAATCGTCGCGAATAGATTGTGCGGACGCCCGGATGCGCCTTGACCCGTTGGTACATCAGCGGCTGGGTGTAGCTTGGTTCGTCAGTTTCGTTGTGACCCAGTTTGCGGAAACCAACCACATCGAGCACCACGTCTTTATTGAATTCCTGACGATAGTCGAGCGCGATGCGCAGGGCTCGGTAAACAGCTTCCGGATCGTCGCTGTTGATATGAAAGATGGGTAACTGCGTCATGCGCGCGACGTCGGTTGAATAAATCGTGGAACGGCCGGCTTCCGGCGAAGTGGTGAAACCAATCTGATTATTGATGATGATGTGAATCGTGCCGCCGGTGCGATATCCCTTGAGACTCGCGAGGTTGAGCGTCTCCATCACCACGCCCTGGCCCGCAAAGGCAGCGTCACCGTGCAGCAGTACCGGCAATGCACGATCGATGGCTTCTTCGCGCGGCGTCCCCAGCCGGCCGCGTAGATCGTCTTGCTTGGCGCGCACCATTCCTTCAACCACCGGATCGACTGCTTCCAGGTGACTGGGATTCGGCGATAGCGTTAACTTAACCTTTCTGCCATCGGCAGTCTCGCGTTCACCCACCGCACCCTGGTGATATTTCACATCGCCCTCGTCGGCAGGGAATGAAGGATGCACTGAACCTTCAAACGAAGCGAAGATTCGTTCACAGAAGTTTCCGATCACGTTTGCCAATACATTAAGACGCCCACGATGGGCCATGCCCAATGTGATGTCCTCAACTCCGCGCGCCGCGGCGCCCAGGATCAATTGATCCAGCAACGGAATAATGGTTTCACTGCCTTCGAGCGAAAACCGTTTCTGCCCCAGATATTTCGTATGGAGAAAACGTTCAAACTGTTCAGCCGAAATCAATTTCCAGAGCAATTGTTTTTTGATTTCAACCGGAATTGGTTCAGGTTGGACCAGCTCGCGACGGATTTGTTCGCGCAGCCAAACCTTTTCTTCCTTGCTTTGGATGTGGCGATACTCAATGCCAATCTTACCGCAATAGGCACGCTGCAAGATGCCGAGTATTTCGCGAAGCGTTGCGCTTTCCGTGCCGGCGAGCCCACCAGTAATGAACTCCCGATCGAGATCCCAGATCGTCAAGCCATAGGTCTGAATATCGAGTTCCGGGTGATAGAGCACCGGCATCGCATGCAGCGGATCGATATCGGCGATCAAATGGCCTCGTACGCGGTAGGAATTGATCAACTCCATCACGTGCGCTTCTTTGACGGTCTGTTCGCGCGTCTGGTCGCCGGGCAGTAGCAGGGGATTGCGGTCCACACTCCAACGAAAGGGCACGTGAGCGATGCCAAGGGCGGCAAAAATGTCGTCGTAGAATTCATGTTTGCCGATAATCAGCTCGTGAACTCGCGCGAGAAACGCGCCGGATTCCGCGCCCTGAACAATGCGATGGTCGTACGTGCTGCTGATCGTGATTGCTTTGGAAATGCCCAGTTGTGAGAGCGCTTCGGGCGCCATCGCCTGATACTCGGCGGGGTATTCAATTGCCCCGGTGGCGATGATCAACGACTGGCCCACCATTAAACGCGGCGTCGACGCAACAGTGCCGATAGTGCCCGGGTTGGTAAGCGAAATAGTTGTTCCCTGGAAGTCGGCAAGCTGAAGCTTCCCATCACGCGCGCGTTTGACAACATCGTCATACGCTTGAATGAACTCAGGAAAGCGCAGTTTGCCTGCGTCTTTGATGTTGGGAACAAGCAGAGTCCGCGTGCCGTCTTTCTTTGTTAGGTCGATTGCAATGCCGAGATTAATTTGCGCGCGTCGGATACGTGCCGGCGCGCCATCAACAGCGTCGTAGCCTTCGTTGAGTTGCGGAAACTCATCGAGGGCTCGCAGCAAGGCCCAGGCGATCAGGTGCGTGTAGGAAACTTTGCCGCGACCGTTTTCCTGAAGATACTGATTAATTATTCGCCGGTTCTCGTCGAGCAGTTTTACCGGAATGCGGCGCTGTGAAGTTGCCGTTGGAACCGTAAGACTTGCGTCCATGTTCTCGACAATTTTGAGAGCAGCGCCCCGAATCGGAATCGCTTCCGCTTGTTCGCTAACAGTCGTGGCAGCAGGTGTAGCTGCGGGGGCAGCTTTCGTTTGCGCCGGTGCGCTGGCGCTCGCTTCCGCAGCGCGCGCTGGAGCAGTTACTGTTGCAGTCACGCTGCTACCGTTATCGGTCGATCGGGCTTCGGATATTTCACCGGCAGTATTGATTACTGTCGCGGTGTCCGTCGCGGGGCTGTCACCTAACAATTCCGTAAAGTAGGCTCGCCACGACTCGTCAACCAAATCCGGATTGCTGCGGAAACGACCAAGCAAACCTTCTACATAGGTTGCGTTAGCGCCAAAATTTTCGGCAATGATTTCTGATAAATCGGTACTGGTCTGCGCCAATTCTTTCACCTCGGCTAAGGACAAAACTGCGACAGGGTTGACCTGCTAGCGGTGTGCTTTTACTCATAGACTAACATCTTCGCGAGCGCTTTGCATCCCGCCTTTGCGACGAGCGTGGACCCAAAAGCCGGGCGAAAAATGTCGAATTATCTAGGCGCGAGTGTTATCTTAGGCGGCCGATCGACCAAACCTCCGCGCAACGAAAGCAGGCTTATTCTGGAAGAAGAAAAATCTGAGCCGCGAACACGTCTCCGCACCGTGCTGGTTTTTATCATGCTGTTTGCCGTGCTGGGTGCGGTAGTGTTGTTTGCATACTTTTCGACTTTTGAGCGCCCGATGACGACGATCATTCTCGTGCGCCATGCCGAGAAAAACATTGAGCCCGCAAACCCCGATCCGGACATAAGTCCCCTGGGCCAGGCACGCGCGCAGGAATTGGCGCGCATGTTTGGCGACGCCGGCATCAAAGCAATCTACAACAGTCAATACAAACGCACGCAGCAAACTGTAAAACCGCTAGCCGGCAAGTTGGGACTGGGGGCGATAACGGTCGATGCCAAAAACACTGCTGAGTTGGTAAGACAAATTCGCGCTCAGCATAATGGCGATGTGGTTTTCGTCGCCGGGCACAACAACACGGTGCCGGAGATTATTGCTGCGCTGGGTGGACCTCAAATGCCGGCCATTCCGGAAACGGAGTTTGACAATCTTTACATCGTGACGATTTACCGAGTAGGTAAGGCGAAGGTGCTAAAGATGAAATATGGAAGTCCGATGCCTGCGAGTGAACAGGGAATGACGCCGTGAATACCGGGACCGCGGGCATCTCGCCCGCATGAGCGTGAAGCGCGAATAGGCCGTGGACACAGTTTGTTTGGGTGATCAAATTTAATCCTGACTTGAGTGAACCCGTCGCTTGAGGCGGGCGAGACGCCCGCGGTCCCAGTATTTACCTGCTTCCCCAACTTTCATGTCGAAAAAATCAAAAACCACACGTATGTCAAATAAGCAGCCGGATGAACTCGACCGCCGATCCTTTCTAAAAATCGGTCCTGTGGTAGGCATGAGTGCCATAGTCGCGCCTCACCTGCAAATCAGCTCATTGGCCCAAACACCTTCACCGACGGCAACGCCATTACCCTTGCCTTCACCGTCTCCTTCGCCAGCGCCTTTGCGCGTAAGCAAAGAAATGTTGCAACAAGCCGAGAAGCTGATCGGCATTGAGTTAACAGACACGCAAGAGGCGATGGCGCTGCAAAACGTCAGCACCAACCTCGATCGCTACGAAGCGTTGCGCAAAATCGATATTCCGCTCGACACCGAACCGGCAACTTTGTTTCATCCCGCGTTACCCGGCAAGAAGTTCAAATCAATACCCACCAAATTCAGGTTCAGCAGCGTCGAAGTCCCGTCATTCAACTCAATTCAAGACCTGGCGTTTGCCACTGTGCCGCAACTTGCGACGTTGATTCGTTCGCGAAAGATTTCGCCGGTCGAGTTAACGAAAATGTACCTGATGCGTCTGAAAAAATATGGGCCAAAACTAAACTGTGTCGTCACGCTGACGGAAGATCTGGCGCTCGCGCAGGCAGCCGAGGCTGAGCGCGAAATCAAAGCAGGGAAGTATCGCGGGCCATTGCATGGGATACCGTGGGGCGCGAAGGATCTTTTCGCCACGAAAGGAATTAAAACAACCTGGGGAGCTGAACCTTACCGCGATCAGATGATCGACTATGACGCAACGCTGGTCGAGCGGTTGCGCGATGCGGGCGCGGTGCTCGTGGCGAAACTGTCGATGGGTGCACTGGCGCAGGGCGGGCGCTGGTTTGCCGGCATGACCAGAAACCCATGGCAGGTCGAGGAAGAAAAGACTGGCTCGAGCGGTTCTTCCGCGGGGCCAGCCGCTGCAACGGCCGCAGGCCTCGTCGGGTTTTCAATAGGGACTGAAACGCTGGGCTCAATCATCTCGCCGTCTTCACGCTGCGGCGTCGTTGGGCTGCGGCCAACTTATGGGCGTATCAGCAGGCACGGTGCAATGGGACTTAGTTGGACCATGGACAAGGTTGGACCGATTTGTCGCAGCGTTGAGGATTGTGCTGCAGCTCTTAACGCATCGTATGGACCAGACGGGCGCGATCTAACTGTCGGAAATGTTCCATTCAACTGGCAGCCGTCGAGGCCGCTCGGCCAGCTGCGCATTGGCTATATAGAGGCAGAATTTGATCAGCAGACTGATGCGGAACGAAAAACGATCTATCAACAGGCACTCGACGCATTGAAAGCCGCGGGGGCTAATTTACAGCCAATCGAGTTGCCGAAGTTTTCGGTCGGCGCGCTGCGTGTCATCCTGGTTGCCGAAGCAGCGACGGCATTTGATGACATCACGCGTAATGGCGCCGTCAACCAGTTGTCCGGACAGGAACCATCAGATTGGCCCAACTCATTTCGCAGCTCGCGTTTTATTCCCGCTGTTGAATACATCCGAGCGCAACGGGCGCGGCGGCTCTTGATGCAGCAGATGGACGAGCTGATGTCGAAGTGGGACGTTTTTGTTTCACCGGCACCTGGCAGTCTTAGTTTGCTGATTACAAATCTGACTGGGCATCCGGCAGTTTGTGTGCCGTGCGGCTTTCCCAAAGGCTTGCCACAATCAATTATGTTTACCGGCGGACTCTACGACGAAGGCGCGCCGTTGCGTGTGGCGTTGGCGTTTGAGAAAGCGACCAAGTGGCACACGATGCATCCGAAAATGGATTGGTTTGAATGACTTTCACAAGAAGTGTTTAGCGCGCACAGGAAGAGCGGGGGCAAGCCCACCTTCCCAACCCTGAGCTGATCAACGTTAAGTTTTGATCGCCGCCTGAAAGATGTAACGCGGAAGAACATGCGCGTCAGGAGGCGCTTAACAGGCGCGGCAGATCGAGTACTAGGGCAACGGTGCCATCGCGCAATTCAGTAGCGCCGGCGATGCCGTACCAGCGTCCCCCGTGCCGCCCGAGACTGCGGACTAAAACTTCCTCGGTACCTTGCACCTCATCAACCCTTAAGCGTATTTCATCTCGCGAATCATTTGCTTGCTGTTCCAATGAGACTCGACAATTGATGAGCTGCGAGCTCTTTTTTGCCTGCTTCTTTACGTTAGGTTGTCCCAGCAATTCATTGAGGTTGATTGGCTGGGAGTTGTCGCGGTTAGTTCGCTTGTTCCTGGTTGGCTTGGTTTCGCCAACAGCGCTTCCGATTTCAACGATTTGATTTGTGGGGATGCAGTAGCGATTGCCGTTTGCCACAAGCACGGTGGCTGAAAGCAAACCGAACGTAACCGGTAAACGAATCTCGAAAGTTGTCCCCACGCCTGGCGTGCTTGACACTCTTAACTCGCCGCCGACTTGTTCGACGGCTGTTTCGACCACATCCAGTCCGACTCCTCGTCCCGACACGTCGGTGGCCGACGCCAACGTGGTGAAGCCGGCACGAAAAATCAGGCGCACGCTGCGCTCAAAGTCCAACTCGACCGCCTCGGTAATAATTCCCAGACGCGCAGCCGCTTCCGAAATCATCTTTGGATCGATGCCGCCGCCATCGTCAGTCACGCGAATTCGCGATTGCGCGCCTTCACTGGTTGCTTCAATGCGAATCTTGCCGCGCATTTCCTTGCCCATTCGCACTCGATCGGTTTCTGATTCAATTCCATGATCAACCGCATTGCGAACCAGGTGAATCAGCGGATTGGCAAGAGCGTCGGCGAGCATTTTGTCCACGCGTAGATCCTTGCCTGCAACTTCGAACTCGATTTCCTTTCCGGTAGAGCGTGCTGCCGTTCGTCCGGTGCGCATCACTCGTTGCAAGGTGGAGCTGAGCGAAACCATGCGCAAGTTGATGAGTTCATTTTCAAGATCCATGAAAGCCGTTCGGATATTTTCATTCAACCAGCGAAGTTGTGCGCTCGTCTTTTTGGTCGTCTGTTTCTGTCCCACCGCGATTTCTAATGCGTTTGACGTGGTGCGAAAAAGTTCGTGAGTCGAGGAAATCAGCGCGTCAAGCTTTTCCAGATCCGCGCGCACAAAATTGGCGAGTGTGGAGACGGATGAGGTGGCGTCTTTACCCGCGACGGCCTGCTGGTGTACTTCGACTGGCTTGGAACTCTCACTCCGCTCGACCTTTGTAAACGTCGCGGTACCGCTGCTTTCCAACTTACCAAGGTTGGCGGCGCTCGCGTAAAGAATGCGGAAGTTGACTCGATCAGAATACTGCGGGTCGACGGTTGGCGAGGTTGCAATCACTTCGCCCGATTGCGCGAGACTTTCTCGCAGCCGGAAAAACTCTTCGTCAAAACTTGTAATACTAAAGCTCGCCGCTACCAGAAAAAGGGGGCTGCCTTCTCGAGCGACAGCCCCTAATCGTTGCTTCTCGTCATTGCTCAGCGACTGCCAAATGTCGGAAGGAATGCTCTCAAGCAGAGCATCCGTATCGCCACTCGATCCCGCGGCGCCGCGCCGGGCTGCCGCTTGTAGCTGACTAAACAGCGCGCGACGCGACGGTTCGAGTACGCCGCTGGCGGCAAGGCTCAGGCTCTCCGCCAGCGCATCCGTCGCATTCTCGCAAACGCGCAACACCTCTTCGTCGACGGGCACGGCGCCCATTCGCAGGGCGGCGAGCAGTGTCTCAAACTCGTGTGCAATATGGTTGACGGCTTCGAGTCTGATCGCAGCAGACAAGCCTTTGATACTGTGAACATGACGAAAGACCTGATCAATTGATTGGCGACGGCGGTCCTGGCTGGCGGCATGCTCGCGAAGTTGATCAAGGTCGGAAAAAACCCTTTCGATCAGCTCCTCGATCTCAATTAAGAATTCGCTGCCGTTTTGATCCACAAAGAGATAGTAAATGGTGAATCGTAAATGGTAAATGGAAGACGCGGACCGAGAAGTGAGTCGTTAGGCAGAAGCTGAATGCTCATCCGCAGATTCTTCGGATTCCGTCTCAGTCTCCGGTTCAGGCTCGGACTCAATTTCCGTGGCGTCGATGTGCTGCTGAGGTTGTTGCTCATCCAGATCGCGCTTTATCGCGTCGAGGATGCCGTTGATGAACTGGGTGGCTTCATAGGTGGAAAAGCGCCTGGCAATCTCGAGTGCTTCATTAATTGCTACGGTGCGCGGCGTGGGCTCGTAGACAAATTCATAAACCGCCAGGCGCAGAATATTGCGATCGACGATCGCCATGCGGGGGATGCGCCAGTGTTCGGCTCGCGACCGGATCCGCTCATCGAGCGTCTCCAAATGCGCAAGCGTTCCTGACGCCAGACGAGTTGCGAATTCGCGCGTGGCGTCTTCCGCGTCGGCGTCGCCTAACTCTGCCCAGTAAGTGCGTAGCACTTCGGCGGAGTTGGCTTCGGCAATATCAGCCGCAAAGAGCATTTGCAAGGCGCATTCACGCGCCTTACGTCGCGAGCCCATAAAACAAACACCAGTGAAAAGTAATAAGTGAAGAGTGATAAGTAACAAGTAATGAGTTACAGAAAAGCGCGGGGCTTTTCACTCTTCACTTTTCACCCTTCACCGCCTTGTACAGATTTGCTAACTCAACCGCCGTGGTGGCGGCTTCAAAACCCTTGTTCCCCAGCTTGACCCCGGCTCTTTCGATTGCCTGGTCCACGTTGTCGGCAGTTATAACCCCAAAGACTACCGGCACTCCAGTTTGCAATGCAGCCTGGCCGATGCCGCGAGCGACCTCAGCCGCGATGTATTCGAAATGCGGAGTCTGTCCGCGAATGATTGTACCGACACAAGCAACTGCCGCAAACTTTCCTGAAGCAGCTATCTTCTGCGCCAGCAACGGTATCTCAAAAGCTCCGGGAACTTTGAAAATCTCGACGTCATTTTCAGCAACGCCCAAACGCTCGAATGCCTCGAGCGCGCCGTCCACCAAACGCGAACTTATTAAGTCGTTCCAGCGACTGGCAACAATCGCAAAACGAAAACCCTGCCCGCTGAGCTGGCCTTCGTGAATTACCGGTTGCAAGAATCAAACTGCTCCATTTTCAAGCGGATGAAAAATCATTTTGAGTATAGGGGATGGCTTTAGGACGGGCAAGGTAGCGATTGTTTGGTCGGACATGCATTCCTGCCAGTACCTTCTTTTCGGAAATGATCGTCAGGTTAGTTGAAAGAGAAAAGAAGATTTGTCATTTCCCATTTCCCATTTGCCATTTTTCATTTCACTTCGCTCCGTCCGCATTTTCGCCGCCGATTCCAATGACAAATGGGAAATGATAAATGGAAAATCTTCCTTTCTTGGTTCTCAGGAAGAATGATCGGGACAGACAGGAATGTCTATCCTACTCATTGACCTTTAAAAACTGGTCTTCGTTTTTCCAGGAAGGCGCGTGTCCCTTCGCGCATGTCATTAGTAGCAAACAAGCTTGCAAAGAGTCTCGCTTCCAATGCCAGACCTTCTGCCAATGGCAACTCTGCCCCCTGCACAACAACTTGCAGGCAGGCGCGAATTGCGAGTGGCGCCAGCTGCGCGATCTCCTGGGCCAATGCCTCTGCTAACTTTAAAAGTTGTGAAGCATCTACAATCCGATTGATTAAACCCAATCGCAATGCGTCCTCGGCGTTGATTTTTCCCGATGTCAAAAGTAACTCTAAAGCGCGTGCTCGCCCGAGTTCGCGCGTCAGGCGTTGCGTGCCGCCGTAGCCGGGAATGATCCCCAACTTTGTTTCAGGCAAACTGAACTTAGCGTTTGGCGTCGCAATGCGAAGATGACAAGCAAGCGCCAATTCGCAACCACCTCCTGCGGCAATGCCGTTGACTGCAGCAATAACCGGTACAGGAAGTTGCTCGACTTGATTGCACAACCGCTGACCGCGCTCGGCTACGGTCGTGGCCTGATCCGCGCTCACATGAATCAGTTCGCTTAGGTCCGTCCCGGCAGAGAACGCCCGGTCGCCTGAACCGGTAAGAATAACCGCGCGCAACTCAGCGTCGTTTTCGAAACTGCTGAACGCATTAGCAAGCGCAGCGATGGTTTCGCGCGACAGCGCATTGAGTTTTTCCGGCCGGTTTAAGGTAACTATCGCGACCGATGCGCGCCGCTCGAGATGGATGGTCTCAGGTTTCAAGTCTCAAGTCTCAGCTTTTAGATTCCAAGTACAAAGTTCCAAGTAGAAGTCCCAGGTGCTGAAACCTGAAACTTGTAACTTGGAACCTGAAACCTCGTTACACTAATTTCATTGGTGTCGGATTCTTGGGATCGGCATAATCGTAAAAACCGCGGCCGGATTTGCGCCCATATAAACCCGCCATCACCATGCGCTTTAATAGCGGCGGCGGCGCAAAGCGCTTCTCGCGAAATTCATTAAACATGATCTCGGCGATGTAGTAAGTGGTGTCGAGTCCAACAAAGTCGCCCAAAGTAAACGGTCCCATGGGATAGCCCAGACCAAGTTTCATCGAAGTGTCGATATCGACTATCGAGCCGACACCTTCCTCGAGCGCGCGAATAGCGTCGAGCATGTAAGGGACCAGCAGGCGATTGACGATGAAGCCCGTTCGATCTCCGGCGCGCACCGGCACCTTGCCAAGCTTCTTACCAAAGTCGATGGCCTGCTCGTAAATCTGCTCGTCTGTCAAAATCGTGCGTACTACTTCAACCAGTTTCATGAGCGGTACGGGATTGAAGAAATGCAGCCCGACAAAACGTTGCTGGCGCGCCGGCGACGTCGCCGTCATCATTTCTGTAATTGAGATTGACGACGTGTTCGATGCAAAAATTGTTTCCGGTTTGCAAATGCCATCAAGTTGCTTGTAGGTCGTTCTCTTTTGTTCGATGTTTTCTATGATGGCTTCGATAATGATGTCGCAATCGGCAAGATCGTCAAACGACGTAGTGCCCGACAAACGGTCGCGGGTCGCCTTTTGTTGCTCGGCGGTGATAGTGCCTTTTTCAGCAAACTTAGCCAGCGACTTTTCGATGCCGGCGAAACCCTTGTTAATCAGATCGTCGGAAACCTCACACACGATGGTTTCAAATCCTGCGCTCGCTGCTGTCTGCGCTATTCCGGAACCCATCAAGCCGCAACCCAATACGCCAACTTTCTTAATTTCCATCGCTTCTCTTTCTCCTGTTCTGGTAACGCAAACTGCTGGTTTGCGATCTTGTCAGTTTATTCCCCTCCCTTTGAGAGGGGTTAGGGGAGGGGGCGAAGCTTGACGCGCACAAGCCCTCTCCCCGACCCTCTCCCAAAGGGAGAGGAAGAAAGACTTCAAACCAAAAGTTCTTTTACATTCAGCCTTCTCGCAGCGCAAATTGTTAGCTTGCGCAATCTACTTTCCAGGTGGAGCAGTCTCCGTAACTTCGATCAACCCATACTGTTTGCCGGTGGTTTTCAGCCACTTAGTGTACTGCTTGTTCCATTCAATAAACTCGAGGGCTGCCTGATGCTCTGCCGCCTCACTGTCCCGGATGCTTTGCGGCGAGTTTGCCTGTCGCTTTGTTTCAATGTCTTTGCCTTTGATCAGTAATGCCTTCAGTTTATTTTTCAACTCGTTTGCAGTCGTGTCCAAGTCCGGCGCTGCCTCCAAATTCTTCAAGGCAGCATCGCCGCGCGTTGGGTCGTGGTCCTTCAGCATTGCATAGAAGGCTTCCGGCGCATCACGAATCGCTTCAGCGTAGGCGACGAATTTCTGCGTCTTCTCGTCAACCACGGCGGCAGTTTGCGGTGGTGTGGAGGCTGGCTGAAGATCTCTGAAGTGTTGCGCGACTCTTATAAAGCTGATTGCCGCCAAAGCGATTGCGGCCACCTGCAGGACACGCCACACAGTTGCCACCACCGGCTTCTGACCGGGACGGCGATATTCCACCGCCAACGCCAATAACGCTCCCGACGCCAAACCACCAAGGTGCGCAGCGTTGTCAATAACCCCGCGTCCCAGATACCCAATGAACAGATTGATGCCGATGATGGGCAACATGCCGGTGCCAAAAGCGCGCTTGAAACCCTCGGGCAGCTCGTGGCGAAACTTAATGCCAAAAACAAACAGCACGCCTACTAATCCGAATAGCGCTCCGGAGGCACCCGCCGAGAGGACGTCCTCGCCTTTAAAAAGAAAACGTCCGGGACCAGATGCTAGGCCGGGTCTGACAGTCAGATAGCTGGCCACCACGCCGGCAACACCGGTCAACACCCAGAAGACGACAAACTTTGCCGAACCATAAAGTTTCTCCACATATGGTCCAACAACCCACAAACTATACATGTTGATTAGCACGTGCGGCAGGTTGACGTGCACGAACATGGGCGTCACAAAACGCCACCATTCGTGTTGCTGGTTGATGAGGCTGTTGAGTTTTGCGCCGTATGCCAGCAACACCGGCTCGGGAAACTCCCACAACGCCTGGGAAGTCAATCCGCTTGATTGCCACATTAAGAGAAAAACAAACAGATTCGCGATCAGCAGGATGATAGTGAACTTGTACGGTCGATCGAGGACAGCCCGGGCGAATCGCACCGTGTCGCTATCGGGTAACGCCCTCGCGTTACGCGCTGCCGGTTGCGTGGTTACCGGCGCATCGCAAACGGCGCATTGCTTCTGTCCGGCGCCGACGATTGCTCCGCAGGCGCGACAAAGCGTGGGACGGCCCGCGTTTCCGTTGTTGGATTTTTTAAGCAAAGAGTCTTTACGCTAACGAGCGTGATGCTTTTCGACAGAAGCATCACGCTCAGAATTTAATCGAAGGTGCTTGTCAGTAAGAGAAACTTCACCGCCGCTCGGATCACTCGGCGCGCCGGTTTTGTTAATTCATCTTTTCCAGCAGGTTTACCAGATCGTCCGCATGCTCTTCTTCCATCGCCAGGATTCCTTCCAGCATCCGGCGAGTGGTGGGATCGTCAGTGTTCACGTAGTTGATCATTTCGCGATAACTGTCGATGGCGATGCGCTCGGCAACTAGATCTTCCTTGATCATGTCGATCAAAGTTTCGCCTTCTACATATTCGGCGTGACTTCGTGTTGTCAGCCCATCTGGATTGAAGTTTGGCTCACCGCCGAGTTGCGTAATACGCTGCGCGATTAGATCCGCATGGGCTTGCTCTTCATTCGCGTGTTGCAGAAATTCGGCCGCCACACTCTCAGCGTTGATTCCCGAAGCCATGAAGTAATGACGCTTGTAGCGAAGCACGCAGACAATTTCCGTCGCCAGGGCTTCATTCAATAATTTGACGACTGTGTCGCGGTCCGCGCTGTAACCCTCGGTAACTGCGCCCTGTTCAATATGCTTACGGGCCCGTTCCCGCAGAGTCTTGATGTCGGTAAGAAATGGTTTATCGGTCACGGCCTTAGCTCCTGATTGGTCCACTGGTTTTGACTCCTATGAAATTGGAATTTCGGGGGAAGGATGATGGTACTCGCACGAGGCAGGAGGAGCAAGCGGAACCCCTAAGCAGCGCTGGTTGCGGCAAGCCGCAGTTTACTCGGCAGCTAGTTTGCCCTGCAGTTTTATTTCATTTGCGGCATTCGGATTATTCGCTACTTCAACCGCCACGCTCCACGCCAGCGTCTTAATCCGGCAGACTCCGGTGTTGTCTTCGCGGCAATAGAAGAGCGTAAGTTGCACGCGCAACGCCGCCGCACCCGCTTCGTGAGTGCGAAAGGGAATTCGCAACGGCAGTGTCAACGACTTCGCAGAAACACTAACAACTTTTTCGCGGCCAATCGCCCCGAGACGCGATTCGGATTTCAACCCAAGTTGTTTTTCCCCGCTTTCAACTGAGACGCGATAACGTTGCGGCGCGGCCGGGTTCAAATGATAGCCCGCCGGTAAATCGACCTGGATTACCAGCGCGCCATCGCCGCCGGCACGCAGAGTTTGCATTGGCAATTTCACTTCTTCGGTGTTAGGCGCCGTTTCGCTTCCACTCGATCCATTCGCCGCACTCATTGATGGAGGTTGCAGGCCCTTGATGTTCAGCGTTGACGTTTGTTTTGTGTTTAAGTCCACGACGCGTACCGCGTGGTTGTTTGTGTCCGCGATAAAGAGCTTTCCGTTGGTCACGGCCAAGCCGCCGGGTTCATAAAATGCCGCCGTTGAACCGTCAGTTTGGCCCGGCTTGCCAGTACCCAGGAAAGTTTTGACTACGCGCCTTTTCGGATCGAGTTCCTTGATCTTGTGATTGTAGGTGTCGGCAATTAGGACTTTGTCGCCATACGCAAACACGCCCAACGGATGCTGTAGTCGTACGTCATCACCGCTGCCATCCACGTCGCCAAATTCAAACAAGTCTCCACCGACAAGCGTCTGCACCGTGCCCGCCGTGAGATCAATTGCACGAATGATGTTTGATTCACTGTCGGCAACATATAGTGTCTTGCCGTCTGTGGTTATGCCTGAAGGCTGTGCAAAACCGGCGTCGATCAGTTGTCCCTCTTGGCGTGCTTCACGGCCCGAGCCGGCGAAAGTTGAAACTTCATTCTTAGCGAGATCCAATTTCCAAATCTGATGCATGCCCGCCATGGTGATGAACAGTTGGCGCCCGACCATCTGCAGGTCCCAGGGCGAACTC
Organism: bacterium; assembly: GCA_040003675.1. GTDB lineage: Bacteria > Acidobacteriota > Blastocatellia > Pyrinomonadales > Pyrinomonadaceae > PSRF01. Next base: position 14,714 of record JBDUCC010000022.1, read on the forward strand.
AGGCTGATGGTCCGCGCCGGTCCTTTTAGGAAATAATCACGCGATTGCTGGCCGGTTCCGGCCGCGGTCTGCACTGTCTTCGTCTTGAGATTTACCACTCTGATTAAGTGATTCTCGGTGTCCGCAACGTAGAGTTTGTCGCCGTCCAGCGCCATGCCCTGCGGCCGGAAAAACGTGGCCTTCTCAAAAGACCCGTCGGTTGAACCACGTTCGCCGATACCGATCGTCTCAGGCATGGTGCCGTCTAGTTTGGTGACGACGATGCGGTTGTGGTTGGAATCGGCTATGAATAGACGATCGCTTTTCGCGTCGGCGAGGATTTTCCCGGGGAAGGCCAACGGTAAGTCGCCAACCTTCGCGCGCTCCAGCGTCAACTTCAGCGGTTCTTCATTCAACTCGCCACGCTTGCGGAATTCGGCAACGGTTTTGGCAATAGTTTGATCCAAAATTTCAGCGTTGCCTTCACCTTCAACCTTTCCGATTACATAACCCGCCGGATCGATCAGATACTGCGTGGGCCAGGCGCGCACGGCGTAGTTTTGCCAAACTTTGAACTCGGCATCGTTATAAACCGGATGCTCTATCTCGTAACGCAAGATGATGCGCCGAATATTCTCAGTGTCCTTTTCGTTCTCAAATTTTGCCGAGTGAACACCGATAACAACCAGCTGATTGGCGTATTTAGCTTCGAGCTTTTTCAGATCAGGAATGATGTGAATGCAGTTGATGCAGCCGTAGGTCCAGAAGTCCAGCAAGACGACTTTGCCCTTCAGCACTGCAAGCGAAAGCGGCTTATCTGTATTCAGCCAACCCCGCCCGCCGGTAATTTCGGGCGCGCGCACGCGTGTCTTTTCCTGTGCAGCCATGTCCTGACCTTTCGTGACGTTTGTTTTAGGGAGAAATAATGGTGACAGAGTTATCAGGAGTGTCGCCGCCCAAACCCAACGCTTGCTGTAGTGAGTCCGCGGCCTATTATTCGTGAGCATGTGGCTTCGCTTCTTCGGCTGTACCCTCAAGCGCTTGATCGAGTCGGTCGACTGCGCGGCGCAAGTGCGGAATGGTTATTGAGCCGCCAACTACCAACGCGACATTGAAAGCGTCAAGAAACTCCGGGCGGCTCACGCCGGCTGTGACGCATTGTTTGATGTGATAGGTGATGCAGTCGTCGCAACGCAACACGATTGAAGCCACCAGCCCCAGAAGTTCTTTAGTACGCTTGTCGAGTGCGCCGTCCTCATAGGCCTGCGTGTCGAGCGCAAAAAACCGCTTGATGCCGAGATGGTTGCTGCCGAGCAGCTTTTCATTCATGTCGGCTCGATAACGATCGAATTCATCCATCCGAATCAGCCTTTCGTTACACCCGCATATTCCGCGTCATCGCGTGGTGTGGTTTCAAGTAGACTAAGAATCTTCCGAGGCATTGTATCCCGCGGTTAGTTTGCTTGCCACGAGCGGAGCTTTTTGTGCGGCGCTTTTAAAAGAGGCCGGTTGCCTATACTGACGGTATAATGCTGATGTGATGGAACAGCCAACCAGAATGTTGCAAATCTTCAGCTCTGGTGCGAACCAGTTCGCCGTGTTCACCGACGAGGTGATGACAATCGCTGATTGGCGCAAGCCGGCAGCGCTACCGCATGCGCCACCCGCTGTGTTAGGTGTCGTGAGTATTCAGGGACGCATGTTGACCGTGTTGGATTTGTCACAATTGTTGGCACAACCACGGCGTTCGAAATTACCGTCACACATTCTGGCGTTGCGTGGGGACGAACAGTTAGCACTGGCGATAGATGGATCGGGCCAAACCGTCGAGAATGCCGATGGCGACTTTGGAGGGGCCCCGGAAGTTAACGGGAAACTGATTTCCGGAGTTATCAACTACAATGGCGATGAAATAAGTATTCTCAACATAAAGGAACTGTTTGCCACTGCTATTCAGGGCCGCGAACGCCGCCGCCGCCGCTTTTAATTTCCACAATGCCAATAGCTCAGCAAGCAATTCAAGCCATGTGGAAGCGTGACTGTGAAAAATCCGCGTGAGTAGTTAGAATCGAACCCACGTAATCAAGATCTTGTTTGGCAGACAGTCTCCTCCTTAGGTTACTCGTCACTCATCACCTTGTTACCGGCGAGTTACATGCACGATCAGGCATTTACCATTCTCGAGTATCCGGAGCTGCTGGCGCTCGTGCGACGCGGCGCGCAGACGCCCATGGGCCGAACGCGTGTGGAAACCTTGGCGCCGCTGGACGACCGTATCGCTTTGCAAAAAGCTCTTGAGGCATTAACAGAATGTATTGAACTGAGAAAGCGTGGCGTGATTTGGAGTTTCTCTGAGCTTGAAGAGCCAGGGCAACGAATCGCGTTGTTGCGAGTGGAAGGCGTCGGTCTCGAGCCCTCAGGAATCCTCGCCCTTGCCGCTTTGTGTGAACAGGCAATGTCCGCGCGCGCTTCGATTCTCGCCGAACGAGATGCTTCGCCAGTGCTCTGGAGTCTGGTGGAGAAAATCCCGACCGACCTTAATCGTTTGATCGCGCACATCGCTAACAAAATCTTGCCGAGCGGGGAAATTGACGATCGCGCGAGCCCCGAGTTGAGCCGTATCCGTCATGAGATCGCCGTCTTGCGTTCTCGTATTGCCCGCACTCTCGAAAGCATAATGCGCAAATCGAGTGAGGCAATTCAGGATGAGTTGGTCACGTTGCGCAACGATCGTTTTGTAATTCCAGTGAAATCTGATCATCGCGCACGCGTAGCCGGCGTCGCTCATGGCTACTCTTCGTCGGGGGCGACGGCTTTTGTCGAGCCGCTGGAGACCATCGATGCGAATAACGAATTGCAGTCGCTGCACGAGGAAGAAGCGCGCGAAATTGCAAAAATTCTGTTCGCGTTGACCCAGGAATTGCGTGAGCAGTTGCCGGCGATCGAAGCGGCTGCCGCAGCCATAGCCGAGCTTGATTTCATCAATGCCAAAGCGATCTTTCAGAAAAGGTTCGCTGGCGTGATTCCGGAGATCGAAGTGGCACAGACTTCAGCCGGTGATTCCGGAGCAGCACAGACTGAAGTCTATGCCACTTCCAAACTTCAATTTGTCGAGGCGCGCCATCCGCTGCTCGAAGAAAATCTTCGCGAATCCGGCGGATCAGTGGTGCCGGTCTCGTTTTCACTCGACGAAAACAACAACACCATGGTTATCTCCGGGGCCAACGCCGGCGGCAAAACAGTCGTACTGAAAACTGCGGGACTCCTTTCTTTGATGGCTTTGTCTGGTTTGCCTGTGCCTGCGCGTGAAGCTCGCGTGCCGTTTTACGCCTCAGTGCTCGCTGATATTGGTGACCATCAATCGCTGGCTGCCAATCTCTCAACCTTCACCTCGCACGTTGCCAACATCTCCCTGATGATTGAGCTGTGCAAAGCGCCGGCGCTCGTTCTGTTGGATGAAGTGGGAACTGGAACCGATCCCGAAGAAGGCTCGGCCCTCGGTGTTGCCGTTGTCGATCATTTTCGCAAGGCTGGTGGCGCGCAGGTCATGGCCACTACGCATTACAGCGGGTTAAAGATGTATGCCGGCAATGAAGAGGGCGTGCTCAATGCGAGCGTCGAATTTGACGAAAAAACTTTGCGGCCCACCTACCGTTTGATTGTTGGCGTTGCGGGCTCGTCTTCGGGGCTCGAGATCGCGCGGCGCTTTGGTATTCCGGACAAAGTTATTGACCTGGCGTTGCAGTCGGTGAAGGATTCGACGCGGCAGTCCGCGGAATATTTGCGACGCATAAAGCGTGAAGCAGAAGCGGCTGAAAGTTTGCGCGCCGCGCTCGAGGAAGAGCGCGCCGCCGTGGCTGAAAAATTTGCTTCACTCAACAAAAAGGCTGAACGGCAAGAGCGTGAGCGACAGGAGGTGTTCCAAAAAGCCCTCGATACAACTGTCCGCGAATTCGAAAAGCGATCGCGCGAGTTGGTTGCCGGCATCCAGGATCGTTCCGAGCGTCTCAAAGTCGAGCGTGAAGCTCAACGACGGGTATCGGAACTGAAACGCGAAGCACAACGCGCAACGAGCGCGGGCGACAAAAGGGAAGCGGCGCCGGCTGCACCTGCCAGCACCAGCGGGCGTGGCGTACGTGTCATGCGTGATGGTCAGGTTGTTAAAAAAGAGAAGGAGTTTGAAACAGGCCGGCGCGATGAAGAAGAATATAAACCGGCAGCAAATAGCGGAATTGCAGTAGGCGACAAAGTGAAGCTGCGTTCGTTTGGTTCGATCGGAATCGTGGATAGTCTTAAAGGAGACGAGGCGGAAGTGCGCGTGAAGTCTCTCCGTTTCCGTGAGAAGCTGGAGAATCTTGAACGGGTTGAGCTGTCAGCGCCCGCGAATCCGAAAACAGAAAAATTTGCACGCCTACGCGAGTCGCGCGGTACTGAAATCCATTTAAAAGCTGCACAGGAAAACGGGCGCTCTGAACTAAATGTCATCGGACGAACAACGGACGAGGCTGTAGATGCAGTTGATAAGTTTTTAGACGAGGCTTCGCTTGCAAGTTTGAGCCAGGTGCGGATAATTCACGGGCACGGCACCGGTGCGTTGCGCCGCGTAATATCGGAAATGCTAAAAGATCATCCGCACGTCGCTCGCTTCACCACGGCGCCTCAGGAGCAGGGTGGTTCCGGCGCCACGGTGGTCGAACTAAGACAGTAAGACAATGCGCTACCCTCAAACATTCATCGACGACCTCAAGCGCCAGGCCGATATCGTCCGCGTCATCCAGGATTACGTGCAGCTCAAAAAGAAGGGCGCGAACTGGATGGCCTGCTGCCCTTTTCACAAAGAGAAGACGCCTTCATTTTCTGTAAGCCCCACCAAAGAAATTTTTTACTGCTTTGGCTGCCATAAGGGTGGATCGGTTTTTAACTTCGTTATGGAAATGGAGCGAGTCGCGTTTCCGGAAGCGATCAAGATCGTTGCCGAGAAAAGCGGCATGCCGCTGCCCAAACTGATCGACGACAGCCGCTTTGAAGCGAGAAAAGCAGAATCGGATCAGGTCATTGAGTTAAATAAATGGGCCCTCGAATGGTGGGAAAAACAGCTTGAGTCGAGCGCTGAAGGAAAGATTGCCCGCGACTACTTAAAGCGCCGTGAGATCACCGACGAAACACGGCAAACATTTCGACTCGCTTACGCGCCGGATAGCTGGGACGCACTTTCGATTTATCTGCGACAGAAAGGCGCGCCGCAGGAACAGATCGATAAGAGCGGGCTCGTCGTTAAGAAAGAAGAAGGCGGTTCCTATGATCGTTTTCGTGGCCGGCTGATTTTTCCGGTAATGGATATTCAAGGACGGCCTATCGCGTTTGGTGGGCGTACCTTGAAAGATGAGGACGCGAAATACATCAACTCGCCTGAAACCGCAGCCTATGTAAAAGGTCGAAATCTGTTTGGACTAAACCTGACGCGCGATGAAATCCGGCGCCAGGGCTTCGCCATTCTGGTTGAAGGGTTTTTGGATCTAGTGGTGCCGTATCAGTTCGGTATTCGGAATGTGGTGGCGAGTTTGGGCACGGCTTTAACGTCGGAGCAGGTGAAACTCTTAGCCCGGTTTGCCAGCAAAGTTGTCGTAAATTATGATGGCGACCCTGCCGGCGTGCAGGCAGCAAAAAAAGCAATCGAAATATTGTTGGCCGAAGATTTGGAAGTTAAAGTGCTGGTGCTGCCGGACGATTCTGATCCGGATGAGTTCATCAGAAAACTTGGCCTGGCTGAATATCAACGGCAGCGCGGTGAGGCCCAGTCTCATATCCAATTTGTGATCGATCAGGCCGTGCGCGATCGAAACCTTCACCGGCCCGCCGAGAAAGCTGATGCGGTCGAGGAAGTGCTTCCTTACATTCGCGCCGTTCGCAGCCGTATTCAGAAGCGAGAGTATTTTGACATCGCAATGGATTCGCTGCGGATTTCGGACGCGGCGTTGCGGCGCGAGTTATGGCATTCGCTAAGGCTTGGACCAGATAGCGCGCGCACCGAGCAGAAGATAGTAAAGCGAACTCAGGTCAAGCCGACCATTGCCGAAGAGCAACTGTTGGAGTTGCTACTTGCGGATGAGCAGTTACGCCAAAAGTTTCTTCCGCGCCTGGAATTGGAAGACTATGACGACCTACCCACCGCTGCTATCTTCCGAGCCCTCGTTGAAAGTGAACGAACAGGCGGTGCAGTTGATTTCGATTTTCTCAGCCGAAGCACCGAGGGAGACCCAATCGCTGATTTCCTTCCGGCTTTGCTGATGAGCGCGCCGGAAGAGACGGAAGGCGACCAGAAGGAAACGCGTGAGTCAGCGGCGCAAAAGTGCATCGACGCTCTGCGGCTGATGCAAGTAGACCGCCGCATTAGTGATTTGATGGCGCAAATGGCGGCGGCTGAAAGAAACGGGGCCACCGAGCTTCTCGATAAGCTTTCAACTGAGCGTCTGGAGCTCGCCCGGCGGCGCAGCACTCTGTTGCCTCAGGCCAAGGCCGTGCAAACGGGACACTAAGCGTGATTACGGAACTTTTTTGAAGTGTTTTTCTCACAACCGCGCAATCGACAATAAATTCCAGGGGTTGGAAATTTGAGTACTGAAGAAAAAGATCGTGATGATGTAATGGAGCGTCTGCTCGAACTGGG
>JBDUCC010000023.1:0-21317 GCA_040003675.1 bacterium
TCGATATTCCGCTTTGAAGGTCAGGCAAGTGTGTTTTGGGCCGAGCGTGGCGCTTGCTATCGCTGTCTTTATCCTGAACCGCCGCCGCCGGGACTGGTTCCTTCATGCGCGGAAGGCGGCGTGCTCGGCGTGTTGCCTGGAATCGTCGGTGCGATTCAGGCGAACGAAACCATCAAAATTATTCTTGGCGCCGAAGACACGCTTGTAAATCGTCTATTGTTGTTTGACGCCTGGCACATGAAGTTTCGCGAGTTTAAGTTGCGAAAGGATCCCAATTGTCCGGTGTGCGGTGAGCATCCCACCGTCAAGGCACTAATCGACTACGAACAATTTTGCGGGCTGGCTCCATCGCAGCATGTTGTGGCGCCGCAACTTGATGAGATTACGGCAACTCAACTAAAGCAACGGCTGGATCGCGGCGATGATCTTCAGATCATCGACGTGCGTGAGCTTCACGAATATGAAATTGCCCGTATCCCGCATACAAAATTGATTCCGCTCGCGCAGGTTGTTAGTCGCATGAGCGAGATCGACCCCTCGCGCGAAACAGTTTTGCATTGCAAGGGCGGCGTGCGCAGCGCCAAAGCGATCAGTGCGCTGAAGCAGGCAGGCTTTAATGGAATGTTGGTGAACCTCAGAGGCGGGATTACCGCCTGGTCGGATGAAGTCGATCCGCATGTAGCGAAGTATTAGGGGTAGTTGGTAAGTGATGTCCGATAAGCTTTAGCTTGTCGTAACGCGGCGAATACCTAAAGTTTATCGGACATTGAAGGCGAAGTCTCCTATCCCACCGTTGTTTGTCTAAACTGCTGCCAATCACAGCTCCTGCATCCTTTTTCATTCTTTGTGGTTGCTCGCCGATGGTGTTCGGGAGTTAAATAAGAACCCAAAAAAGGAAGCATGGTCGGCACAACTCTAGGGAACTATAAGATTCTTGAAAAACTCGGCGCGGGCGGGCAGGGGACGGTCTATAAAGCGATCGACTCTAAACTGGGCCGCACCATAGTGATCAAAGTCCTGCCGCAGGAACTCACTGTCAAACAAGCAAACCTGAAACGATTTGAGCGCGAGGCCCGATTAGCCTCGGCGCTAGACCATCCGAACATTTGCACCATCTTTGATCTCAATGAAATCGACGGCGTGCATTTCATTGCCATGCAATACGTCGAGGGTCGCAACGTTCGCCAACTCGTTAACGGCAAGCCTCTGAAACTCGAAAGCGCGCTGTCCATCGCCATTCAAACCGCCGATGCGCTCGCGGTGGCACACGCGCAGGGGATCATTCATCGCGACGTCAAAGCCGGCAACGTCATGGTAACGAGCAAGGGTCAGGTCAAGGTGCTGGATTTTGGTCTCGCAAAATTGCTCGACGACGAAGCCGCGCGTACCTCGGGAATTCACCACACCGAGTTGACTGAAGTGGGCGTGCCGTACGGTACGGCAACCTACGCGGCGCCAGAACAAGCGCGCGGCGATCGCGTCGATTCGCGTGCCGACATTTTTTCAAGCGGCGTGCTGCTTTATGAAATGTTGACTGGCACCTGGCCGTTTCGCGGCGCCACGGCGGTCGATGTGCGTCACGCAGTGGTCCATGATGAGCCAGTTCCCTTAAGTCAAGCGAGGCCCGATCCGGTGCCGCCGCGTTTGCAACAGATTCTGGACCGGGCGCTGAAGAAGAATCCGCGTGATCGTTACCAACAGATTTCCCAGTTTCGCGATGATCTACGCGCCGTCGTGCGGGACGTTGCCCTGACCAGTGGCGCGGTAATCGATGAGAGCGGTTTGCCGGTTGCGCCACGTCACCTTTACAACGAGAGTCCTCTTTACCGTGCTTTTCGCTGGTTCAAAAACGTCGCCTCGGGCGAGACGTCCTCCGGTTCGTCAGGAAGGCGCGCCACTGCCCAGACAGGCGAGGCGCACGAAACGCCAACTACCTTTGGGGATCGCGAACGCACCAGCGTGGCGATCATGCCTTTCAAGAATCTGGGCAATGATCCGGAAACGGCGTTTTATGAGTTTTCCCTCGCCGACGCGGTGATCACCGAACTTGCGCGCGTGCGCTCCCTCGTGGTGCGGCCCTCGTCAGTAATTGCGAAATATCAGGGCCAGCAATTTGATCCCGCAGACGTGGGCCTGGAGTTGAGTGTCGATGCAATTTTGACCGCGAGCTTCCTGCGCGCCGGCGATCATCTGCGCGTGACCGTACAACTGCTCGACGTGCGGACCAGCGAGATCCTGTGGAGTGATCGAATCGACGCCGACGCCAGCGACATCATCGCAGTGCAGGACAGTATCGTGCAGCACATTGTCGATGGCTTACGAATCGAACTGAGCCCGGACGAGAGAGTGCAGCTGGCAAAGGGATCTACTACCGATGCCGCCGCTTCGGAAGCATACCTACGTGGTCGCCACTGCATGGGGCAGTTCATTTACCACACCATCAGTCGCGCGGATCTGGATTCGGCGATTAGTCACTTCGAGCGGGCCATTGAGTTGGATGGCGACTTCGCGCTGGCCCATTCCGCTTTGGGTAGTTGCTACGTTACGCGCGGGCTCAAGGGAATAGGCGAAGCAAACGATCACGACAAAGCCCAGGCAGCATTCAATAAAGCGCTGGCACTCGATCCCAAGTTACTTGAAGCCCGCATGCAGATGATCTTTATCTACATGAGTCGCGGCGAAAAACCAAAGGCGCGCGTTGAAGTGGAATTGTTGCGCGAGGAATATCCTAACGACGTTGGCGTACATTTCGCCCGCGGCGTATTGGCGCGTTTGGACGGCGACTATGAGCGCGCTTTGCGAAGTTTCGATCGGATGGTTCGGCTCAATCCGGCCGAACGGGTGGTGGCCAGTTACAACCGCGCGCGCATCTTTATGTACCAGCGGCGCTATGAAGAGGCGCTTGCCGAACTCGATCTCGGCTCCGAGTTGGAACCGGATCACCCAATGATTCAAACCTTTCGCGGGCGCGTCCTCTATTATCGCGGTGAGATAGATGCAGCTACCGAAATCATGGAGAGAGTGCTCGAACGCAATCCAAGGATAGACGGCATTCGAACTATGTTGGCAATTTGTTTGAGTGCGCAGGGCAAACATGAGCTGGCGAACCAGCAGCTAACGGAACGAGTAAAGATAGCTGCCGCTGCGGATCACGATGTTTCTTACTGGCTGGCGTCTGCCTACTTATTACAGGGGCGGCAGGTGCTGGCACTCGAATGGTTGGAGAAAGCTATTCAACTTGGGAACGAAAATTATTTCTGGTTCGAATCAGATCCTAACTGGACCGATCTTCACGGCGACCCGCGCTTTCTAGCTTTAATGGAAAGGGTCAAAGCGGCGCAGCAAAAGCGCGAGGCAACTACTGCATGAAAACTTTTGTCGTCGGCGACGTTCACGGCCGCTGCGCGCAGCTTTATAACCTGCTCGATATGTTGCCGCGCGATGAGTCAACGGACACCCTCGTGTTTTTGGGCGACCTTATTGATCGCGGACCGGACGCTCCCGGTTGCGTTGAACTGGTGCTGAAACTCCAACGCGAGAATCCGGAACGAGTGCATTGCCTGCGCGGTAATCACGAGCAAATGCTGCTCGATTTTATTGAGGGCAGCGCGAACCTTTGGATGACTCCAGTGACGGGTGGTGAACGAACGTATGAGCAATACGCTAATAAGGCGCTGACGATCGTTAATGAGCAGGATGTGGACGAGGCGCGGCGCACGATTGAGGCCAGCATGCCGGCAGAGCATCTGGATTTTTTACATCAGCTGCCTTTCTTTCACGAAGACGATTACGCCATTTACGTGCACGCCGGACTACAACGTGACAAACATCCCAAGGACACTGAGCCGCAGGCATTACTCTGGATGCGCGATCTGGATTTTTATAAAAACTATCGCGGCAAGCCCTGTATCTTTGGTCACACACCGACACCGCTGTTGCCTTTGCGCGGACGACTGGGCCGCCATGGCATCTACATTTCCCACAGCGCCATTGGCATCGACACCGGCTACAACCTGCAGTCGCCGCTGAGTTGTCTGTCGCTGCCTGACTTCGCTTTGTATCAGACGTTTTCCGACGGGCGCGAGGAAAGTCACCACATCACTTCATTCATTCCCGACACATTGAAAGCGATGCAGAAAAAAGCGGGGATCAATGGGAATGGATAATTAGAAAATCCATTTTGGGGCGCAGCCCCAAAGGTTGTCATCCAATGTGCGGGAGGTTTCGCTCCGGTAGGAGCGAGATGTTTATAGCTGTATGCCGTGACCAAAGTTCCTATGCGACGTGAATTGCTATAAACATTCGGCTCCTACGGAGCTATTGCCGGCGCCCTTCGACTCTGAGCCCTTATATCATTCGCCGATGCGTGCCTTACTAATCAGTGCGTAGCGCCCGCGTATTTCTTCTCGCCCGCTTCGATGCGAAGGGGCAGATGATTCTGGCGCGGAGGAAGGGGACACGTCGCGTGAGCAGTAAACGCACACGGAGGGTTGTAAGCCTTGTTAAAATCGATCACGACTTTTCCTGACGCGTCCGGTGGTGAAACGTAAAGATAGCGGCCTGCGCCATACGTTTCCCGGCCAGTGGTTTCGTCGGCAATCATAATGAAGTAATCGGGTTCGCCTTTTTCCAGAATCGGATCAATGCGGTAAGTCTTCCCGTCCACATCGAAGGCCAACGCTCCCGGCGACGTTTCATCGTCCGTCATGCCCAACACATTTGTGATCGGAATCATCTTCGCGGGTTGGTAAGGTTCAAAGCGCGCGTCGACCCGCCATTTCGGATCGGTAGGAAAATAATCCAGACCCTTAAACTGCAAACGCGACTCGGCCTGCGAATCCTTGACTCTTACGCCGATGCGATCGCTGCGCTTGACGACGTTAATGATCAGCGTGCCCATTTTCAGAATTGTTGGTCCACTGTCATTGTTGTCGTCTTTCAGATCCAACACAGTAACGAGCTTGCCATCCGCCGTGATATTGGCTGACGGAAGCGCCGCCAAATGAACCTGGCCTTTATCCAACCAAAACGATCCGGCAAAATCGGACGCTTTGTCCTTGGGCAGCGCGACTGCGTTAGCAACGTTACTGCCAAACTTGTTCTCGCCTTCTTTCAACCAATAAAGACCGACGAGGGTAAGCCAACTGTCTTCCTTTTTCAGATTGGTCAAGCGACTATTCTGCCATTTCTCGATGTCGGCTTTGTAAACGGCAGCATCGAATGAAGCTGGTTGCGGTTTGTTGCAAGCGATGGAGAGAACAAGGGCGAGGACTAATAAAAATATAAGGTTGTTTTTCATAGATTTGTTGTTGAAAACAAACTGTTAGTTTGCGATGGATCGTCAGCTCGCAACTTGAATGGCTGCCACGACCGCAAACTAACAGTTTGCTTTACATGGCCGCCGCAAACTAACAGTTTGCTTTACACTATGCATCGCGCTCGAGAATGAAATCCGCGATTGATCGCAATAACTCGGTTGGCCTGTCTATACGCCCCAGCGCGTTACAAACAGCCGAATGCGTGCTCGCCAAATGTTCACGAGTGGCTTCGATTCCATAAAGCGCCGGATAAGTTGCTTTGCGCGAACGTTCATCTTTGCCTGGGGTTTTGCCTATCGTCTGGGCCGTCGCGGTAACATCGAGCAGATCATCGGTTATCTGAAATAACAACCCGAGTTGCCCCGCATAATCGGTGACAGCTTCCAGTGCGGGGACGGACGCGTCGGCGATGATTGCGCCGCAGCGCGCCGCGGCGACAACTAATGCGCCTGTTTTTAGCCGGTGAATCCTTTCCAGCTCTTCAGTTGCTACGTTCTGCGATTCTGCTTCCAGATCGTAAGCCTGGCCCGCTACCATTCCGTCCGGTGTCCCTGCCGCGCGCGCGATTTCCGAAATTAAGAGAGCACGCTTTGTTGCAGAAAGCTTGTCATCTTCAGCGACGCTCTTGAAGGCCAACGTGAGCAGCGCATCGCCGGCAAGTATCGCAGTCGCTTCACCGAACCGCACATGGCAAGTGGGACGTCCGCGCCGTAGATCGTCATCGTCCATGCAGGGCAGGTCGTCATGGACGAGGGAATAAGTGTGAATCATTTCCAGCGCACAGGCGGTTGTGATTAGCGATTCGCGCGGCGCGCCAAAAGTCTCGCCCGACGCCAGCACCAAGGCCGGGCGAAAACGTTTGCCGCCCGCGAAAACACTCCAACGAATGGCCGCATGAATTTTTTCCGGGGAGACTGACTCGGCGGGCAAAAGACGATCGAGTTCGCTGTCGACGATCTGGCGTACCTGCACCAGGAATTCAGGCAAGGGAACAGGGTGCGCGCAGCCCGGCATTTCAGAAGACGTCTTCATCATTGCTGCTGCCAGTCACGGGAGTTGTTAGTTTGGAATCCTCGAACGCGCTGACTACCGGCCGGCCCTGATTGTCGCGCAGTAGAACTTCGATACGGCGCTCTGCCTGGCTGAGACGTTCCTGACACTGGCGCGAGAGTTTGATGCCTTGCTCAAAAAGTTCCAGGCTCTTTTCCAGCGGCAAATCACCACCCTCGAGTTGGTGAACAATCTCTTCCAGAGCTTCCAGCGATGCTTCAAAACTTTTTGGTTGTTCGTCGTTTTTCATTTGATCGATTGTTTTCGACGCGTAGCGGTGGTGCGAATTTAGCCCGGCGTTTTATCGCCGGGATCGGTCATCGCGTTTGTCGTCGCATAGCGACGATTGAATTCGTCGCCAATATCAGGCGTCGCTCCGCGACGCGGGTACATCGTTGTTCTTTCCCGGCCTTGAAAGGCCGGGCTAAATTCGCGCCGACGCTAGGCGTCGAAATCTTCACGCTTCCTCGATTTGATTTACTATCGCTCCGATTTTTCCCTTCGCCAACCTAACCTTCACCGAGTCCCCTATCGAAACCGACTTTGCATCACGCAAAAGCGTTCCGTCTTCGCGTTGAGCGATTGCATAACCGCGGCTTATGACGGCCAAAGGCGAGAGCGCATCAAGCGAAGCTGCTGCCAGTCCGAGAAGTTTCTCTGCTGCCCCGCGCTGCCGTTCGATTGCCGTGGTGCAACCAGTATACGCTGAATAAAAGCGAACCCGTGCTTCCGTCAGACGCGAGCGCAACTGCGCGGGTTCCAGAAAGCGATTTAAAGAATCAGCGCGCGAGTGGGCGCTACGCAGCGACTCGCTTATTAGAATCTCGAGGCGGTGTCGCGCGGAATTTGTTGAAGTTGAAGCGTCGCGCAGCCGGCTGCGCACTTCAGCAAAAGCTTGTGAAAAGGCTTGTTCCTGGACGAGGGTACGCGCGTTCATGATCCGGTAGCGCATGAGCCGCCCAAGATTTTGTCCCAAGCGCGCGAGATCCGAGCACATCTGATCTTCGCGCGCTGCTACTAACTCCGCAGCAGCGGAAGGCGTAGGCGCGCGACGATCAGCAACGAAGTCGGCAATGGTGTAATCAGTTTCATGGCCCACCGCGGAAATGATTGGAATCGCCGAGGCCCGAATCGCGCGCGCCACTTCTTCCTCGTTGAACGCCCAGAGGTCTTCGGTCGATCCGCCACCGCGGCCAACAATGATCACGTCAACGAATTCGAGCGGGCGTCCTTCTCGCTGTGCGTTTGCATGATGTTCGTTAATCAGTCGGATAGCGCGCGCAATGTCGCGGCCCGCGCCTTCTCCCTGTACGCGCGCCGGTGAAAAAAGTACATGAACAGTTCTGGTGCGCCGCGAGATGACGTTGAGAATGTCACGAATGGCGGCACCGGTCGGCGAAGTTACTATTCCAACTCGTCCCGGAAAAACCGGCAGCGCGCGTTTTAACTCATTCGCAAACAAACCTTCAGCCTGAAGACGATCGCGGAGTTGTTCGAATGCAACTTGCAGCGCGCCCGCGCCCACCGGATCGAGCGCTTCAACGATCATTTCGTATTCGCCGCGCGCCTCATAAACCGATAGCCGCCCGCGCGCGCGCACATGCAACCCGTCAGTGGGACGAAAACGAATGCGACTGTTCGCGGAACGAAAGCATTTTGCGCGTAGTTGAGCGCCCTCATCTTTGATTGTGAAGTACCAGTGGCCCGACGAATGCGCCTTGAAATTTGAGATCTCGCCTTCCACCCAGACCGAGGCAAAGCGCGCCTCGATCGCCTTGCGAACGGATTCAGTCAGCTCGCTGACAGTCAGCGGCCGGCTCTCAACTTCATCGAATAACGAGTTGAATAGTGGTTGGCTCATCGCAGGGATGAAGGATGAAGGATGAGGGATGAAAAGTAAACCCAGCACTCGGCGCGCGTCGTTTGGGTTTTATGCAATCGGTCGTAAATCCGTAATCACCGTAAACAATCGATCAAGTTACGGAGTTGCAACGCCTACCACCGGACTCAACCTAACGGACGCGCCGTCGCGATTCGCACGCACGCGTACGCGCGGGCTCATTGAGGAACGGGCATTGGAGGCGTAGGTGATCGTATAGGCGGTGCGCAGTTGGACCACAACGTCGTCATAGGCGCGCTGCAAATCTTCCAGCCGGTGGATTGGATAGTAAACGCCACCAGATGCCAGCGCGAGTTTTTTACCTTCTTCGTCAGCCCGCGTTGTCAGTGTCAGATAACGCGTGCGCAGGGGATCGATTGTTACTTCCGGTTTAGGCACGCTGCCTTCTGGAATCAAGCCTGACGGAATGTACAACGGATAGACCAGGGCGCCTGACTCAACGAGGGCTTCAAGAATCGCAGGGAACGGCACAAACGATCTGTTGTCGTCGCCGTCGGAAAGAACCACGATGGCTGTTCGTTCGCCGCGCAGTCTTTTGACCGGATCGGCCAAAACATAACCGAGCGCGTCGTAAAGTGCAGTCGCGCCGCCGGCATCGATGTCTTCAAGTTTCCTTGAAAGCAGCCGGCGATCGGTGGTGAAGTCCGAAATTATCTGAATGTCATCGCGAAAACTAATAATCGCTATGCGATCCTGAGGGCTGGCAGTATTCAAAAAGTCGCGCGCGGCTTTACGAATGAAGTCGATCCGTTCTTCCACACTGCCTGAGACGTCCAAGAGCAGAATCAGATTAAACGGCTCGTTGGTTGGCACCACCTGCTTCACTTCACGCTCGATCCCGTTCTCATACACCGTGAAGTCCGCCAATTTCATACCGCCGATAGCGCGGCCATTGCGATCGGTGACGCTGGCATTAAAACGCATCAGTTGCGGCGACAAGGCGCTGACGAACTGGCCGGGTGCTGAACGCTTAACCAGTTCCGGCTGCTTCGCAGGCGGCGGCAGCGTGTTCGCGTAATCGCCAAACATTTTCGGCGACACTTTGCGAATTGCATCGGTCAATTGACTGTCGCCACTGCGCACAATCGCGCGCGCCGCCTCAGTGAGCGGGCGTTCGCGCAAGTCGGGTGGCACCATCGCCGGGTCAACGTTAAGCAGAATTACGCCCCGTTGAGTGAGAAGCGAAAGCTGCACCCGTTCCTCTTTCTCAGGCTTCTCGTTGCCCAACTTACCGGAAATAGTGAAGACGCCGGCGGCCTTTTCCTTCACCTTCGGCAATTCAACGTCACTCAAAAAGCGGGGCCGGCTCGCGCTCCAGATGAAATTAAACTTCACCGCATCGAGTGGCACGTCTGCATGAATGGTGCCCGTGTTGGTGCTGACTTCGGCTGATTCCACATTGCCAACTACATCAACGGCGCCCGCTTCGCTCTCGATTTTCACCTTCGTGCGCGCCGGCACGTGGACCACAACATCGATACGATCTTTCTCGCGCCGGTCGCGCACAGTAATGTTTACTTCGCCGCCTTTTGCTGACGTCACGACGTCTGTTTGATCGACCAAAGCGCCTGCGGAATTGGCTTCGATCGTAACTTTCTTTTGCAGGTCGTCCGTAACGATCACACTAACGCGCCCATTGCGACTCTTCACTGAAACGGAGGTCTTAGCGCCTGTTTCAACTTCGTGACGATAAGTTTGTGCGCTTGCCGGCACCGTGGCGCACATGAGCAGCAGCATCACCAAGCCGATGAGATTTTTCTTGTGACAGTGGATGTGAATCGGAATGGGGGTGGCCGAATTCAAGTAATGCATAGGGGTGCGATCTTGCAGGAGCTAATAGCGCGGGTCAAGGTAGGATAGACATGCTTGTCTGTCTCTTTATGTATTTCTTCTTATGTCTAGTTCTAAATCACTCATACAGTGGACAGGCAGGAATGCCTGTCCTACTGCTGAGCAGTTGTTGATTATCCCGACTGATCGGCTATCATGCTTGCCCACCCCTAAAGCTATTGAACTAACGAATTGCCTGCGGTTAGGAAACCGGCGAATGATGTCTCAAATATCACAAGTGCAGGAAGAGAAGCTGTTCATTCGTAACCTGGTAACGCGCGATCCGCTGGCCGGACTTGCTGAGGATGTGCGGCGTGGGCTCTCTGCCCAACCAAAGCGTTTTCTGCCCAAGTACTTCTATGACGAACTTGGCTCGCAACTTTTCGAAGCCATCTGTCTCTTGCCCGAGTATTACCTGACGCGCGCTGAGAACGAGATTCTCGATCGTTACGCCGACGAGATTGTGAGTTCAGTTGCCGGGCCGACGACCTTGATCGAGATGGGCAGCGGCAGTGCGTCTAAAACACGGCTGATAATCGAAGCGCTACTGCGAAAACAAGATGAGTTGCTGTTCATGCCCGTCGATATTTCGGCGACGGCCCTCGAGAGCAGTTCGCGTATCCTGTTGCAATCATATCCGCGCTTGAAAATCGAAGCTTATGCCGCGGACTACTTTGCCGCGCTTTCGGATTTGCAGAACAAACCGCGGAAACGAACCCTGGCGCTCTTTCTCGGATCAAACATCAGCAACTTCGACGTCGATGAAGCTTTAAAGTTTTTGCGCGCGCTGCGGCTGGTATTGAATGAAGGCGACGCGCTTCTTTTGGGGGCAGACTTAAAAAAGGACAAGGCTGTCCTGGAAACCGCTTACAACGACGCGCTGGGTGTGACTGCCGCATTTAATCTAAATGTACTGGCGCGCATAAACCGCGAGCTGGGTGGGGAATTTGATCTTCGTTCGTTTGCGCATCGTGCCGTTTACAACGAAGCAGCCGGACGAGTTGAGATCTACATTGAAAGTTGTTGCGAACAGACCGTGCGCATCGGCAAGCTCGATATGCAGGTACAGTTTGCGGCCGGTGAACAGATTCATACCGAGAACTCTTACAAGTACGACCTTTCTGATATTGCCAAGCTGGCGGCGGAGACAGGTTTCACGCGGGCGCACACCTGGCAGGATCAAAAGCAACAGTTCAGTAGCAATTTGCTGTTAGCGGTTTGAGAAAGCCTAGACGAGCGGGGGCAAGCCCGCCTTCCCAACCTTGAGCTGCACAACCTAGAACCATAGCAATCCATCCTGAGAGGCTGCGAACCTAGAAGAAGATTCAAGAGTGAAAAGCTCTCAGGTTGGGAAGGCGGGCTGGCCCCCGCTCTTCCGTTCATTTAGAAGTTGAGGTCAAGTGTCTGAAGCTTCCAACAAGCCCCTGGTCGAATTTCGCGATGTCAGCTTCTCGCACGCCTCGTCTGCCGCCCCAATCATTTCTCATCTCACTTTCTCTGTCGCGCCCGGCGAGACGCTGGTCCTGCTCGGAGAATCAGGCTGCGGCAAAACAACAACTCTAAAGCTCATCAACTGTCTCTTGATGCCGAACGCGGGAGAGGTTTTGGTTGAAGGGAAACCAACGACCGCCTGGGATCCCATTCGCTTACGGCGTCGCACCGGCTATGTGATTCAGGAAGGCGGGCTCTTTCCTCATTTCAGCATCGCTAAGAACGTTGCTTTGGTGCCCGCGCTCGAAGGGTGGGAACAAGCGCGCATCAAGAACCGTGTCGATGAGCTCTTATCATTGGTCGGACTCGAGCCAAATGCCTTTGCCGATCGTTATCCGGCGGAATTATCCGGCGGGCAGCGTCAGCGTATCGGCGTGGCTCGCGCGCTTGCCGCGGACCCCTCACTCCTGTTGCTTGACGAACCTTTTGGCGCGCTTGATCCGTTGACACGCGCCAGTCTGCAGCGCGAGTTTGCGGAACTCAGCAAACGACTGAATAAGACTGCGGTGTTTGTGACTCACGATGTGCGCGAGGCTTTGCTGCTCGGGTCACGCATCGGGCTGATGCAAGCCGGCAAGCTGCTTTTGCTTGAAACTCCCGAAGAATTTCTCAAGTCGAAAAGCGAACAAGCAATAGCGTATCTGGAAACGCTGCGAGTTCCCGCCGGTTCTGGTAAGGAGGAAACGCAGTGAGTTTCATCAGTTTTCTAAAACAAAACTGGCCGGAGCTATCCACCCTCCTGCGACAGCATTTGTCGCTGGTCCTCATTTCAACCTTAGTTGCAGTTGCGATTGGCATTCCCACCGGAATTCTGCTCACGCGCCGAAAGTCGTTGCGTGGCCCGGTCCTGGGTATCGCCAACATCATGCAAACGATTCCCAGTCTGGCTTTGTTTGGCTTTCTGATTCCACTGCCGTTTATCGGCGGCATTGGTGCGCGCACCGCGATCGTTGCCCTGGTGGTCTATGCGCTGTTGCCGATAATTCGAAATACGGTCACGGGTATTACCGGCGTCGATCCGAATGTGCGCGAGGCTGCGGTAGCGATGGGCATGACCGGCCGTCAGATTCTTTGGCAGGTTGAACTCCCGCTCGCAATGCCTGTAATCATCACCGGGGTTCGGGTTGCCATGGTAATCGCTATTGGCGTGGCCACCATTGCCGCTGCTGTTGGCGCAGGCGGACTAGGCGTCTACATCTTTCGCGGGTTGAGACAATACGACAATAACTTGCTGCTCGCAGGCGCAGTACCTGCGGCACTGATGGCTTTAATCGCAGACTTTGGCTTAGGTCTGCTCGAACGGTATTTTTCTGTGGCCCACAAACGAAGAGCCGGCACAACTTCAGCTCGTAAGAAGTTCATGGTGGCGGCTACGGCTGCAACCCTCGCCGCCGTGATAACCGGGATTTATGTGGGTTCGCGCGAATCGCGCTCGCGCAACGCGCAGCCGCAGAGTGCTCGCGTTGTAGTTGGTTCAAAGGATTTCACTGAATCGGCAATTCTCGCCGAAATCGTTGCCCAGCTGCTGGAAGCGCGTGGCGTGCGGGTAGAACGCAATTATGAACTGGGTGGCAATCTTCCACATGACGCGATGCTGGCGGGGCGCGTGGATATCTATCCTGAATATACCGGCACTTCGTACACCGCCATCCTTAATCATCAACCCATCAGCGACCCGCGCGCGGTTTATGATCAAGTTAAAACCGAGTACGCGCACAAATTTAGCGTGGCCGTTAGCGAGCCGCTCGGTTTTGAAAACACTTTTGCGATTCTCATCCGCGGCGCCGAGGCGAGGAAATTGAAGTTGAAAACAATTTCTGAGGCGGCACTCCACACGCCGAATTGGCGCGCGGGGTTTGGACAGGATTTTATGTCGCGCGCTGACGGTTATCCCGGTTTTTCCAAAGCCTATGGGTTAAGATTTGCCGAACAACCGCGCGAGATGGATCTTTCGTTGACCTACATTGCGCTCGCTTCCGGGCAGGTGGATTTGATTGCGGGGAATTCCACTGAAGGAAGAATTGCCGCGCTCGATCTGTTTCAACTTGAAGACGACCGGCATTATTTTCCGCCGTATGAAGCAGTTTATCTCGTCCGGCAGGAGACGATAGCGCGGGTTGAGCAATTGCGCGAAGTGCTCGCGAAACTCGCGCACGCTATTTCAACTGAAGAAATGCGGCAACTGAATTACGAGGTTGATGCGAATAAACGCAATCAGGCGGAAGTGGTGCGCGAGTGGGTGAAGAAGAAAGGATTTTAAAGTTGCTTAAGTTGCAGAACCGCGACGGATCGGGTTCTGAGCTACTGAGGATGGGCTTTGCCTCCGGATGTGCGGCGGCGGCTATGCCCGACAGCGGCCTGATTTTTCCCGGGTGGCTGTGCCCCGCACATCCGGCGGCGTAGCCGTGGCCACCCAGTTGCACTTTGAGGCAAAACCGTTCTGTATATGTTCAAAACCCGAAAGCTCTATCGGAGCACAATTATGAAAAAACTGCCGATCGTACTCATCCTTATTTTCTACTTCGTTTCAACAATCACCATCGCCCAGGTGAAAAGCGAAACAGTCGTTCTCATTAAAGCTGGTCGCCTGATTGATGTCCGCGCGGGACGCGTCCTTCAAAATCAGGCGATACTGGTGGCTGGCGAACGAATTAAGACGGTTGGTCCATTCGCCGAAGTTCAAAAATCCGCGCCGGCAAATGTACAGATCGTAGATCTTTCCCAGTCCACTGTGCTGCCGGGCCTCGCGGACTGCCACACCCACATACTCTTGCAAGGCGACATCACTGCTGCCGATTACGATGAACAACTGCTGAAGGAATCTATTCCCTATCGTACCATTCGCGCGACTGTCGCCGCCCGCACGGGCTTGATGAATGGCTTCACGGTAATGCGCGATTTGGAAACCGAGGGCGCGATGTATGCCGACGTTGACGTTAAGACGGCCATCAACCGCGGCGTTATTCCCGGGCCGCGAATGTTCGTTTCGACGCGAGCTTTTTCTGCGACCGGAATGTATCCGCTGAGCGGCTACTCGTGGGAATTGAAAATGCCGGAAGGCGTGCAGATTGTTGACGGCGCCGACAACATTCGCCGGGCCGTTCGCGAGCAGGTCAAGTACGGTGCCGACTGGATAAAGTTTTACGCAGACCGCAGATACTTCATCAAGGATGGTGCGCTTCATTCGTGGGTCAACTTCACTGCTGATGAGATGAAGGCCATGGTTGATGAAGCGCATCGCCTGGGACGTCGGGTTGCGGCTCACGCGATGGGCTGGGAGGGAATCGACGCCTCGCTCAAGGCAGATGTGGATTCAATTGAACACGGATATGGACTCGACGAAGGTCTGATGGACCGAATGGTGCGGCAGGGAACTTACTGGTGCCCGACAATCTACGTCGGCGTCTATGTTGCCGAGGGCCGAGCGGCAGCAGGCGCGCCCATTTGGCTGGCCATGCGCGATCTCGAAGCTAAAGCTTTTGGCGTCGCCGTTCGCAAGGGAGTGAAGATTGCCTACGGCACGGATGCGGGCGGTTATGCCTGGACTGAAAATCAGGCGAAGGAGTTTGGTTACATGGTGCGCTACGGGATGACGCCAATGCAGGCGATTCAATCGGCGACTATTAACGCCGCCGAACTTCTGGAGCATTCGGCCGACTTTGGCGCCATTGCGCCGGGACAATTTGCCGACATCATTGCTGTTTCTGGTGATCCTTTGCGCGACATCACTGAACTTGAACGCGTCCGTTTCGTAATGAAAGGCGGCCAGATCTATCGTAACGAATTTGGACGTTGAAGGTGTAAAGGAGTTTCAAATGACCATACTCGATCTAGTTGTGTTGTTAATCATCGCCGGACTTTGCGGCGCTCTGGGCCAGGCGATCACTGGTTATTCCCGCGGGGGTTGTTTAGTTTCAATCGCGCTCGGGTTTGTTGGCGCGCTGCTGGGAATGTGGCTCGCGCGAAATCTTGGTTTGCCCGAGCTGTTTTCAGTGCAGATTGGCACAACCAGCTTCCCGATAATCTGGTCCATCATCGGTTCCGCCTTGTTTGTAGCGATAATCGCGCTACTCACCAGAAGAAGTCCGTGAGTCTTGCCGCAAGCTTAACCACCGCGCCATTTTGAGCGAACGATGTCTTTCGTGCCATGCGGGCAAAACAATAGTGCCGTGCGGCGAGGTAAGCACGCCCAAAATTACCCTAACTGACAAAGTGCACGCGGTTACTCGCTTACGGCAACTTCGGTGCAGTAAACATTGACCTTCCAGCGTGAGGTGTCTGCACTACTCTCGTGGTCACTATCATATTTCGAACCACCACCTGCGTCTTCGACCGTTACCCGGGTGATGGCTTGATCCTTCGCCTGGTGGTTTCGAGGTTTGTTTACTTCTTTCTTATAAATGTTGTCGTCGAAATCAATATCCACCGAGCCGCCTTTGATGATGATGTCTCCACCGTTTGCCATGTGATTTTCTCCTTCTAGTGTGTGAGTTGAGGGTGATGGGCAAGGCTGTACTGACTGCTGGTTCACAGTCCACTACCCGCAAAGCGGCCTTTGAAGGCAACTCGACAACCGAGCCCCTAAGTTGAACGGCCGTCTCGTCCTAACTTCAAACTTTCCGCATCGAAAAATCTCTACTTACAGAAAGTCGTGATCTCGCAGGACAATCCGTTCGGGTGATCCCCGCTGTCGAACGTAATATCGCCGGTAATCAACACGCGGGTCACTTTCTTATTTTGGTTCTTGTGCTTCTTTGGATTGCCGGGATCTTTGGGATAGACGGCCTCGTCGTAATCGAGATCGACTGAACCGCCTTTGATAATGATGTCGCCACCGTTTGCCATGTGAGTTTCTCCTTTTCGGCTGGGTTGGGATTAGGGTTTACCTCCGATTATCTCGCTCAGTTGCTTGCGAGATAACTGGACATCAGGTCTGTTTAGGTAGGATGTATAGCTGTCATTTCCCCATTGTTGTTGAATACTGGAAAGGACCTGTTGCGCTTGCGAAGCGTAATCGCGAGTCTTCTCGAGGTCGCCGCTTGTGCGACTGGCGCGGGCCGCAGTTAACCACGCCAGCCACTCGCAATCGCGCCGCCCCGAGCGCGCAAAGATCTGCTGCGCTTCCAATGCGTTTTTAATTGCACCGGCCGCATCGCCGGCCCGCTCAGACGCTTCCGCCAGCGCCAGCAACGATTCACCAAAAACTGCCGGGTCATTTGCCTGACGCGCGGCATCAACTGCTTGTTGACACTTTGCTGCGCCTTGTTTTGCGGCCCCGGAAAGCACCTGGCCCAGGCAAAGGGTAAGTGATGCCTCCGCAGCAGCGCCATGAAGTTGGCTGCCAGCGAGGCCCTGTGCCTTTTCTGCATTAGCCTGAGCGCTGCTCCATGACTCACGGCTAAGAGCGATGCGCGCCAGCACCAGATAATATGACGCCGATATATTGCTCGGCGCACCCGGTTTCTCAACGAACCCCTTCGCTTCCTGTAGCGCTGCGTTCGCCTCATCGTATCGACCTAATCGCCAGAGCGCGTTGGCGCGGTCCGTCAAACTTAACGCCACATTCTTCAGTGAGTTAATTGCCTTTGCGGTCTTGTAGCTTTCGTCCAGATGTTCCAGGGCTTCAGGATATCTGCCCTGCCTAATAAACAAACGAGCAATATCGTCGTGGGCCAAAACTGCCTGCCCCTGATCGTCTAACTGCTGAGATAGTTTCAGCGCTTGTTGATATCCATCAAGAGCTCCGGCGTAATCGCCCTGGTGAACTTTGCCACGCGCCAGAAGCACGAACGCCTGAAGAGTCTCTTTACGGTAACCACCTTTTTGATAAAAGGGCAGAGCCTGGTTGACGTAACTAATAACGTCGTCAGGATTTCCACGGCGTTCGGCGAGGCTGGCCAGCTGGAGCAGCGCGCGACTTGCGTTGCGCTCATCTTTTTGTTTCTGAGACAAGTCGAGTGATTGCCGGTAGTATTTTTCTGCCTCAGGATAATCAGAGGCGTACAGATACGTATTACCTATATCAGCAATGCCTTGTTTAGTGAGGTTATCGATGCCCTTTCCCTGAGCACGCTCCACTGCCTCGCGCATGTATGTGCGCGCGCCTTCGAGATTGTTTGAGGAGAGTTCGACATAGCCAAGTTTCAATAAGCTTTTTACATACTGATAATCATTACCGGTGGTTCGTGCGAGTTCGAGCGCACGTTTCAGGTGCTCGCGAGCTTCCGGCTCCTTATTAAGTTGATCGAAAAGATAACCACGTTGGAACGAAACTTCGGCCTGGCCCTCAAAATTGCCGCTCGCTTGAAAGATGGTTTCGGCCTTGTCGAACGCAGCGATGGCGCTTGCCTGATCGAGCTGGCGAGCATACAGACTTCCTACACGCAGGAATGAGGTCGCATATTGAGGCGCGCGCGTGGTTGCTTCCACATAACTCTTAATCGCCTCATTGATCTGATCGTTTTTCTCGTGAGCCCGGCCGAGATCCACGTAAACCTGTGGATCGTTCGGTGAAAGGCGTGCCAGTTCCGCATAAGCTTTTGCGGCGCCGGCGAAGTCTCGCGTCAGCGTCGCGTTGATTGCCTCAAGGTAAAGACCATCCGTTGTCGCGAGTTGCGAGCGGTTAGGCACGAGGGACTGGACTCTCAACATCTCGTCCTTAGCCTTGTCCGCGTAGTCCATTTCATTCCAGGCTTCGGCCAGGCGAGCATGCGCCAGCGCAAATTTCGGATCAAGCGTAATTGCCTGGTCCAGAGCCTTGGTCGCTTGTAGGAACGCGCCATTACGAAGCGCGTCGGTGCCCTTCTCATACCAGGTGGCTGCTTCAGCCGTGGGTTCATATGGCCTCGGCTTGAACCACAGGACCCCGAAGACCACGACCAGTGCCAACGCAACCACGGCGAGGACTAAAGTGCCCAGTGAAGGTCCCGGACGGCGCAAGGTTTCAGTTATCGTTGTCAGCGCACTGGCTGAGTAAGTCCGCGGTTTGACTAATGAGTCGGTAGCCCGAACGTGCCGGTAGCCGTCGGCCTGTAAGGTTGGCAAAACCTTTTTCAGGTCGTCAATCAACTGGTCCGCGGATTGATAGCGCGCCTCGACCTTTTTCTCCATCGCTTTCATCGTGATGCGATTGAGCTCGGGTGGAATGCGATCGTTGATACTGGAAGGTACCGGCGGTGTAACGTGAATGACTTGCGCGCCAATCTCAATAATGCTTGAACCGCCGAAAGCGGCGTGGCCCGTAATGCACTCATAAAGCACCACCCCCAGCGCAAACAGATCGCTGCGTGCGTCCACGGTTTTCCCCGTAGCTTGCTCGGGCGAAAGGTACATGGGAGTGCCAACGATCACGTCGCTGCGTGTTCGCGTAAACGGCAGCGTGGGAAGGTTCGGATCGCCGCCGAGGCTGTGCTGCTCATGAAGTTGTTTGACTAAACCAAAATCCAAAACTTTTACCTGGCCGCGTTCAGTGATCACGACGTTGGAGGGTTTGATGTCGCGGTGCACGACACCCTGGTGGTGCGCTTCGCCAAGCGCCTCAGCAATCAACGACACGATGCGCACGGCTTCAGGGAGAGGCAGTGAACCCGCGAGTAGTTTCTCGCTCAACGGTTCTCCCTTGATCAGTTCCATCACGATGTACGGCTGGCCTTCGTCGGTTTCCCCGTAATCAAAAACAGCGGCGATGTTCGGATGGGCTAAGGCAGAGACGGCCCGCGCTTCACGGAGAAACCTGGCGCGATATTCCTTGGTGGTAGAGGTCAAAAACTTTATGGCGACGCGCCGGCCGAGCGTGGTGTCTTCGGCGAGATAGACTACGCCCATGCCGCCTTCGCCGAGCTTGTCGGTAATCCGATAATGGGAAAAAGTTTCGCCAATCATGTTTCAGGAGTGATCCAGCGAGACAGGGAAGAACGTGAAAAACAACGAAGTAAGCGGGGTCATACTTCGTCAGCGGCACAGCTTTTCGGTGCACGCATTCTGCGCTAACGTTTGATATATTTCAAGAACAACTTCGGACAGAACGAGTTAGGGAAGGGTTGTGCTGCGAATTTTTTCTTCCTGCCGCCGGCGAAACTCGCTTAACTTCGTGGCGAGCTCAGAATTGGTGGTGGCCAGGATCGCAATCGCAAACAAGGCGGCATTGATGGCCCCGGGCTTTCCGATTGCCAGGGTGGCGACCGGAATACCGGCCGGCATTTGCACGGTCGAAAGCAACGAGTCCATGCCGTTAAGCGCGTCGCTCTTCATCGGCACGCCGAGCACCGGCAGCGTGGTGTGAGCGGCTATCACGCCGGCGAGATGAGCGGCGCCACCGGCGGCGGCGATGATGATTTGTAGGCCGCGGTCAGCCGCGCTGGAGGCAAACTCCGTAGCGAGCTGCGGCGAACGGTGCGCCGACATGACGTGACATTCATGCGCTACGCCAAACTCAGTCAGAGTTGCGTCGGCGTGGCTCATCGTATCCCAGTCGGATTTGCTGCCCATGATTACGGCAACGAGTGCGTGAGTTGCGGGTGTGTCAACGCTCATGACTATTCCGTATTCAATCCCTTCTCATCTTTTATTTCTTCGTTATCCGGTTTCTGGGCTCCGGGCACGCCCTCGGCTCCCGGCACAATCTCGCCGGTTTCAGACTTTTCCTCGTCGCGCAGCTTCTCAGTTGGGCCTTCGTCAGGGGCGATTGGTTGGTTGAATGTGTTCGACATGATCTTCTCCGTTCTTTAACCGTTCATCGTTTAACGAAATCCGAAATCCGAAATCTGAAATCCGCAATTCGAAATTTACGCGCCCTGATCGAGTGAATAGCCGCGCTCGCCGTCGAAGTTATATAGATTCTCGGTCTTGATGAAATCGAAACCCGCATCGGCAACGCGTTTGAGCAGAGATATGATTTGCGGG
Organism: bacterium; assembly: GCA_040003675.1. Lineage (GTDB taxonomy): Bacteria > Acidobacteriota > Blastocatellia > Pyrinomonadales > Pyrinomonadaceae > PSRF01. The sequence goes on from JBDUCC010000023.1 coordinate 20,491, forward strand.
TGCGAAACGCCGTCGCCATCCGCCGCAGCCAGAAAGCGGCAGCGCCAGTGGTCGGAGCAAAACGTTTCTGCGTGACCGCCCGGCCAAACCTTCACGCCGCGATTGCTCATCATCTCGAGCTTTATGCCGTCGCCGCTGAGTTTACCTAATAAGTCGCCCAGTTTATTAGCGCTGCCTTTGGTCCAGTCAAGAAACACATCGACACCCACCAGGTCTTTTTTGGCAGGCTGCCGTTGCAAAGCCGCGCGCGGGACAGGCCCCGTTGTTTCAGCCGCAGCTTTGTAACTGGCGGCCTTAAGAGTTTCGGGCCTTTGGCCCACACGCTGCGCTACCGCGTCAGCAAATTCTTTGGTTCCGACTTTCTGTTTGCTGTGGCCCTCTTCGTAGATGTCATAAGTATGAACTCCATCTTCGATCGTTCGCAGCCAGGCATTGTGCACGCGCTCAGCTACGTTTGTTTCACCAATGTGCACCAGCATCATCACGGCGCCCAAAAGTAAACCGGACGGGTTCGCCAAATTCTGCCCGGCGCGGCGCGGAGCCGAGCCATGAATTGCTTCAAACATCGAGACATATTCGCCGATGTTTGCGGAGCCTGCGAGGCCAACTGAACCCGCAATCTGTGCGGCTACATCCGACAGCACGTCACCATAAAGATTCGGCATCACCAGCACATCGAAAAGTTCCGGCGTGTCGGCGAGCTTGGCGGCGCCGATGTCCACGATCCAGTGCTCATTCTCAATGTCGGAATACTCGGCTGCGATTTCATCAAAAACTTTGTGAAACAAGCCGTCGGTAAACTTCATGATGTTGTCTTTGGTGAAGCA
>JBDUCC010000024.1:0-21291 GCA_040003675.1 bacterium
AATTCAATGCAACAAAAACGACTAGTAATCGCGCTGCTGATTTCGACGGCAATACTCTTTTTGTGGAGCTATCTTGTTCCTGTAAAGCCGCCGCAAACGCCTCCGCCAGCTCAGCAGTCCCAGCAGTCTCAACCGAGTGCCGCACCGACTCCGTCGCCTTCCAATGCCGTTACGCCGGCGGCTGGCCCAGTTGTTTCAACCAACGCGCCAGTAAGCGCAGTGCCGCATAGGACGGTTTTGATAAAGACTCCGCTCTATGAAGCGAAACTCGATAGCGAGGGTGCCACCGCTGTTAGTTGGATAATCAAAAAGAACAAGGATAGCGGCCTCGATATTTATTCGGTCGGTGGGGATAAAAAGGCGAAGTTACCACTCGAGCTCATATCTCCAAAGGGGTTAGAGCGCCAGCCGCGTGAAGCACCACTGCAATTGATCACCGGCGATTCGGCGCTTGATGCTGTTCTGAACTCCGGAAACTATTCGCTTGCGACTGACGGTTCTGCGAATACTGATAGCGATATCGTTCTGCAGCCGGGAGAAAAAAGACGCCTGGAGTTTGTCCTCGCAGATCCGGCTACCGGGTTGAATGTATCAAAGGTAATGACCTTCGCCGGCGACGATTACAGCGTGGACTTGCAGATAACTCTCAAGCGCGGCGATCAGGTTATGCCCCAGGCACGACTGAGAGTTGGGCCCAGCATCGGTGATCAGGGAGTCAAACACTACTCTTTTTATTCCGTAGCCCCTGAGACAATTCTAGCCCAGGGCGACAAAGTGCAACGCCATCAGGCGCCGGCGATTAACGAAAACAAAAACAGTCCCGATCGCATGTCGATCGCGGGTCCGGTAGATTGGGCGGCCGTCGGCGATACGTACTTTGCCATGGTCGCCGTTCCTTCGAAGCCGCTCGAAGGGCTCGAGCTGCACACTACGCAATACGACTACACGGGAAATGGTAAGCCGGAAAAGCGCTACCTGACGACGGCGTGGGTGCCGATTCCTACCGATGGTTCTCACACAATTGTTTATGCCGGTCCGAAAGATCACTACTTACTGACGCAAGCCAGTGCAACCCTAACTCAAGTAGTCAGTCGCAATATCGATCTCGAAGGACTAATCGACTACGGCTGGTTTAGTTGGATGTCAAGACCGCTGGCGGTCCCAATTCTCAGAGCTATTAAATGGTTAAGACAGTTAACCAACAGCTATGGAATCGCAATCATTCTCTTTACGATAGTGATCTATTCCCTCTTCTTCCCGCTGAAATGGCGTTCTTCAAAGTCGATGAAGAAGGCGCAGAAGCTCGCGCCGAAGATGAAAGAGCTTCAGGAAAAGATCAAAGGGATGAAACAGAACGACCCGCGATTGAAAGAATTGCAGGTCGAGCAACTGAGGTTAATGAAAGAAGGCAATCCTCTGGGCGGCTGTTTGCCGCTGCTGATTCAAATGCCTTTTCTGTTTGCTCTCTATCGCGCGATTACGATCTCCCTCGATTTTCGCCAGGCTACGTTTTTATGGTTGCCTGATCTTTCGGCCGGCGATCCGTTCCACATTCTGGAAGTCATGATGGCCGGAACAATGATCGTGTTGCAGCTTATTACCCCTGCGCCTTCCGCGGATCCGCTGCAACGTAAAATGATGGCCATCGGCATGCCGCTGTTCATGCTCTATGTACTTTGGGGCGCGCCTTCGGGCCTGCTACTGTATTGGCTGGTCGGCAACATCGTAGGGTTTGCTCAGCAGTTCCTTATTAATCATCTGACAAAATCGGGAGATGACGAGCAACCGCCTGGCGAGCCACGCGCGAATTTAGCGGCGAAGAAAAGGGCCGCGACGCCGAAGCCATCACAAGCGTAGTTAACCAAAAACGAGATGGAAGAAAATTGCAGCACCGCCACGCGATTTCTTGAGTCACTCATCGAGAGTGCTGGTTTGCAGCTGCGTGTTTCGGCGCAGGAAAGTCCGGCAGAGTGTTTAATTGACTTAAGTGGGCCAGACGCTGAGCTGCTGCAGGCCGAAGGCGGCGAACTGCTTTTGGCGCTTCAACATTTGCTAAATCAGGCGTTCGGTCGCACCGCGCCTGACGGACAGCGAATCGTTTGCGATGTTGAAGGCTTTCGCGCAACCCGCGAGGCTGAGCTACGCGCAATGGCGAATCTAGCCGCGGAACGCGTGCGAGAGAGCCACCTTCCGTTCGTTTTTGGTGAGATGAATGCCAGCGAACGACGCGTCATACATCTGACGCTCGCAGAATGTGAAGATCTCTACACGGAATCAGTTGGCGAAGGCTCTGCTCGCAAACTGAAAGTTGCGTTAAAATCCGCTAAATAGATTCGACTCGAACTACTCGGCTTTCTTCGCTCCTTAATGGAATCGCGATGGATACGATAGTCGCAGTGTCTACCCCGCCCGGTCGCAGCGCGATCGCCGTGGTCCGGTTAAGCGGTCCACAGGCGCTTGTAATTTTGCGTGCGGTCGTCGGCGAGGCGGAGTTTAATCCGGAACCCAATCGCGCAATCCTAAAGGAAGTGCTGACCAGTGAAGGGGTGCTGGATCAGTGTCTCATCACTTACTTCCAGTCGCCGCATTCCTTCACCGGCGAAGACGTAATAGAAATAAGTTGCCACGGTTCACCCGTGGTAACTCGGCGGCTGCTCGATCTCATTCAAAGTTATGACGCACGTTTGGCTGAACCAGGTGAGTTCAGCTTGCGCGCTTGTCGCAACGGAAAGATTAATCTCAGCCAGGCCGAAGCGATCCGTGATTTGATCAATGCGCAAACGATGGCGGCAGCTTCGCAAGCGACGCGTCAGCTGCGAGGCGAACTCTCTGAGGCATTGCAACCGAGCGAGCATGAACTCATTCGCGTGATTGTTACACTCGAGTCGGCCCTCGAGTTCGTCGAAGATGATTTGCCCGCCGTGCAAGTTGAAGAAATGCGAATGGCGATTGAGAGAGTTGCCGCGGATCTGGGGAGACTTGCTGAGACCTACAGTGTCGGACATCTCCTTCGGGAAGGGTTGCGGGTCGCAATTATAGGTCGACCCAATGTCGGTAAGTCTAGTATATTCAATAGGTTACTGAGAATGGAGCGAGCTATCGTAACCGACATCGCGGGCACGACGCGGGATAGCTTAACCGAGACAATCAGTTTGCAAGGCGTACCCATTTCCCTGACTGACACTGCGGGTTTTAGAGAAGCTGGAGACAAGATTGAGACGATCGGAATCGAACGGACCAGAAGAGCAATGGCTGACGCGGATCTGCTCGTCGTCGTGGTCGACGGATCTTCCGCGTTGCAAAAAGAGGATCACGAAGTCTTGAATGAAGCCCGCAACCATTCGTTCGTCGTAGCAATAAATAAAACGGACCTGCCGGCGCAGGTGGACTTGGAAAATAACTTCAACGGATCGAGGGTGGTCCATCTCTCTGCCTTGACGGAAGCAGGCATTCCCGACTTAACCGCTGCTATAATGGAGCCCTTTGGCCGGTTGGACTCGGCGAGCGCTGGCTTTCTGATAACAGACAGCCGGCACCACGACTTGCTTGTACGCGCGATCAGTTCATTGGACGGGGCCCTGGAATCAATGGACCAGGGCGCGTCGGAGGAACTGGTGCTTGCCGATCTTCACAACGCCCTGAGATTTTTCGGTGCAATTACGGGCGAGACGACCAGTGAAAATATTCTGAGTGAAATTTTCAGTACGTTCTGCATAGGTAAGTGATGACGGTTTTCGACGAAGCATTTGACGTAATTGTGATCGGAGGCGGCCACGCCGGATGTGAGGCGGCGTCAGCGGCGGCGCGTCTTGGCGCAACGACGGCCTTGGTGACGCTGAACCTGGATCTGATCGGGCAGATGTCGTGTAACCCAGCGATTGGGGGCATAGCCAAGGGACACTTGGTGCGCGAAATAGATGCGTTGGGTGGAATCATGGGCCGCGTGATCGATCGCACCGGCATTCAGTTTCGGCTGTTGAATCGTTCGCGTGGACCCGCCGTTCAATCACCGCGGGCGCAGGCCGACCGCGCGCTTTACCGTTTGGAGATGCGAAATACTCTGGAAAACACGCCCAACTTGGCATTGCGCCAGGGGATGGTGGTAGATCTGTTGATATCTGAGAACAAGGTAAGTGGCGTGGTAATGCAGGATGGCCGAAGGCTCGCGGCCAAGGCGGTTGTTATCGCCGCCGGGACCTTCCTGAATGGGCTGATACACACGGGCCGGCGCACGTACACCGCGGGCCGTGCGGGCGAACCTGCCTCAATTGAATTAGCAGAGGCGTTGAAGCTGCTCGGCTTTCCGGTGGGTAGGCTGAAAACGGGCACACCGCCGAGGCTCGACGGCCGAACGATTAACTGGGACGCATTCCAGCGTCAAGAAGCCGACGAACGACCGGTCCCCTTCTCATTTGCAACCGACAAGATTCAGCAACCACAAATCGATTGCTACATCGGCTACACGACCACCTCTGTACACGAAGCTATTAGAAAGAATCTTCATCAGTCGCCGCTATATTCTGGGCAGATTAAAGGCGTCGGGCCGCGGTATTGTCCGTCTATCGAGGACAAGGTTGTGAAATTTGCCGACAAAGATCGGCATCAGTTATTCCTTGAGCCCGAGGGGCACGACACGAATGAGGTGTATTTGAATGGGTTTTCAACCTCGCTGCCGCCGGGGATGCAACAAGAGTTGGTGCGAATGATTCCGGGTTTGGAAACCGCCAATATCATCCGGCCAGGCTACGCAATCGAGTATGACTTTGTTGATCCACGCGAGTTGGGACCGGATTTGCAAGTCCGGCGCTTTGCGGGCCTATTCCACGCGGGGCAAATCAACGGCACGACCGGTTACGAAGAAGCCGCCTGTCAGGGCTTGCTGGCGGGCATTAACGCTGCACTTCTGACCCAAGGTCGGCAACGCTTCTTGTTGCGCCGCGAAGAGTCGTACATCGGAGTTTTGGTTGACGACTTGATCACGCAGGGAGTTGATGAGCCTTACCGCATATTCACTTCAAGAGCGGAATATCGTCTCGCGCTTCGCCATGACAATGCCGATGAGCGGCTTTCAAAGTTCGGCCGTGAGATAGGGTTGGTGGGTGACTCGGCTTGGGAACGTTTTAATCAACGACGAGATCGGATTGCGACAATAAAACAAGCTTTGGAAACGACCCGGATTCGTCGGAGTGACCCAGCCTTCCCGGCACTTGCGGAGAAGACACCTCTAAACCCCTTAGAATCAATCAGTTTAGCTGATTTGGCGAAGCGGCCTGGGATAATGCCGAAGGTTATCTCGGAGTTGCTTCCAGCGGAAATTCGATCAGGCGGACGCGTGGATGAATTGGAATTCGCGCTCGCTGACAACTTGTATTCCGGCTACATCAAAGCTCAGGAGTCGACAATTCACAGGCTTCATGCCCATGACTCGCTTCCTATCCCGGACAATTTTAACTTCGGACAGCTCAATGGCCTGTCGCATGAGATGGCGGAACGGCTAGAGCGCGCAAAGCCGGTTACATTCGGCGCTGCGCGTCGGATCCCCGGGTTAACGCCGGCGGCTTTAGCAACCTTGCTCGTTAATGTGAGCGCGAGCGTCTAAGTCGTAAATGTTTCACGTGTCCCAGCGCTGGTGGTTTTGGGACACGTGAAACATTTGCTGATAAAACCCCCTCCCTACCTACAAATAATAAAAAGATCACGCATTATGTGCTAATTTACGCCTAACTCAGCGGTGATTACGCCCAAATGGCTAAAATAATAGCGGTTGCGAATCAAAAGGGCGGTGTGGGAAAGACGACCACAGCGGTTAATCTAGCCGCCGTGCTGGCTGCGCAAGTCAAAGTGCTGCTTGTAGATACCGACCCCCAGGGGAACGCGACTTCGGGTGTCGGTATCCAACGCGGGAGTTTTCGCAAAAGCATCTATCACTCGATTGTCCTCGGAGAGCCGGTCGTGGGCGCCATTTTGCCGACCGCGACCGAGGGCCTGAATATCCTACCGGCAAATAAAGACTTGGCTGGAGCTGAAGTCGAACTAGTGGATATGGAAAACCGCGAGTCCCGCCTTCGCGACGCTCTCTCGCCCGTCATTCAGGATTACGATTTTATCCTCATCGACTGCCCTCCTTCCCTCGGCCTCTTGACGCTCAACGCTCTCACCGCAGCCAAGTCGTTACTGGTTCCAATCCAATGCGAATACTACGCTCTCGAGGGCGTCACCGAACTGTTTGATACGCTTGCCCGAATCAGGCGACTCCATAATCCAGGGTTAACTATCGAGGGCCTGCTGCTGACGATGTTCGACGAGCGAACCAATCTCTCAGCTGCGGTTGCTTCTGACCTTCGCGACTTCTACGGGCAGCAAGTTTTCGAAACAATGATTCCTCGAAATGTCCGTCTTGCCGAAGCGCCTAGCTACGGAAAGCCTATTACTCTCTATGACGGCCACTCAAAAGGCGCGGAAGCCTATATTCAGCTCGGTAAGGAGATAATTGCCCATGGCACGAAAGGCATTGGGACGGGGGCTGGGGGCACTACTTTCAGCTGAAGGAACGGCCACCGCCACTGAAGACGCCAACACAATCGCGATTGACCTGATCGATCGCAGCCCGCTTCAACCGCGCGGCGTTTTTGACGAAGCCAAACTCGACCAGTTGGCCCAATCGATAACTGCGAACGGAGTGGTTCAACCGTTGATTGTGCGGCCGAAAGAGGGCCGGTTCGAATTGATCGCCGGTGAGCGGCGCTGGCGCGCAGCGCAACGAGCCGGGCTGACGCGTGTTCCGGCCATGGTGCGACAGGTGTCGGACGATAAGGTGCTTGAGCTCGCGCTGATCGAAAACATTCAACGCGAAGATCTTAATCCGATCGAAGAAGCACGAGCTTACAAGAAACTGATCGACACAGTCGGACTCACTCAGGAGTCAGTTGCTGAGCGAGTCGGCCGGGACCGTTCATACGTGACTAACTTTCTTCGCCTATTGCGCCTGCCTGATGACCTCCAGGATCTGGTTCAGAAGGGGCGGCTGAGCACTGGTCATGCAAGAACACTTTTGGGTCTTACGGATGTTGCCGCACAAAGGCGCCTCGCCAGAAAAATAATCGAGGGTGACCTGTCCGTGCGCGCGACAGAGCAAGCCGTCCGGCAACTCACAGAGCCCAAGAGCGGAAGAGCGAAGCAGGCAAAAACAAGTGTCGCCGTTGACCCTAACGTTCGCGCTGCCGAGACGAGACTACGGCGGCATTTTGGTACCCAGGTTCGCATAGTGCAGGCGGCGGGCTCAGCTGCCGGGACTATTGAGCTCGAATATTACAACCAAGCGGACCTGGACCGAATCTACGCTCTTCTTACTCGTTCGTAAGGTCATTGTACAACGTGCTATCGTCACTGTGGAACATACAGTCGCACGGCTGCAGAGCGCGATTGGCGCTAAAGTAATCTTTTCTAAAGGCTATCCGTTAGACGGCGGAAGACGCTGCACCACCGGCCAAATCGTCGCCGGTTTGGTGCCGTGTCATGCTGCGCATAAGCCTGGCCTTGCTTGACCCCTTTTCTGAGCGGGTGTTAGACTCCGACGCTTTTGTGGCAAGCAGTAATTAAGGAAATTGTGCGATGGTGTTCGCCTTGGCGGAAAACTCAATTCAGTTGGTGCCCGACGGCACCCTCTTGTTTCATTTGGTATTGATCGTGGCGATGGTTGCGCTGCTGAACGCGACCTTGCTGAAGCCAATTAACCGCATCCTGGAAGAACGCGATCGGCGAACCAAGGGACGGTTGAGCGAGGCGAGCGAGACGCTGAGTCTGGTCCAGGACAAGATGCGCAACTATGAAGCGCAGCTGCGGAACGCGCGCTCCGAAGGATATGCTTCAATCGAACGCGAGCGGGCAACACTGTCCAAGGAACGTGAACGCAAGATTGGGGAAGTGAAAGGGGAAATCGGAACCTGGGTATCTCGGGAGAAGGAACGAATAATAGCGGAGTCGAGTCAGGTCAGAAGTACCTTGGGCATCACAGCGCAGGAACGGGCGCGTGAAATCAGTCGGCAAATCCTCCGGGCGTAATTTGGTAAGCCACACTGTTCGTAATGATCGGATTGTTTCTTAATATTTTCAACCTGCTTGTATTGGTAAAAGCACCGGATGGCAGTATTCCGTGGTGGAATTATCCGGGCCTTGAACTGTGGAAATTCGCCAATCTTCTGCTGTTCATTCTTGCTGCCCTTTACTTAATCCGCAGACCGTTAAGAGAAGGATTGCGCTCGCGAAGTGAGGCAATCAAGACGGAATTGAAGCAGGCGAAAGAAGAACGTGACCAGGCACTGGCCAAGCTTTCAGAAGTCGAAGCTCGTTTCGCAAACCTCGACGCTGAACTGTCCAAGGTAAAGGCGCGTACCGCGGCGGAGCTGGAGGCGGAGAAGGAACGAATACAGGCTGCGACCGAAGATGAGGTCGCACGTATGCGAGAGCAGGCGAAGCGTGAGATTGAAAGCGCCGGAAAAACAGCGCGGCTCGAGCTGCGAAGGTTTGCAGCTCAGGAAAGCATTCGCATCGCTGAGGATATTCTGAAAAAGGAAATCGGGCCGGAAGAACACGCACGGCTGACTAATCGCAGTATTGAAGAATTGAGGGGTGTCCAGCGTTGAGTTCGCAAACTATTGCCCGCCGTTATGCAACTGCGCTTGCAGACGTAATTCTTGCACAGAACGAAGCAGCCGAAGTCAGCGCGGAATTGAGCGAATGGGGACAGATGTTTGCTGCCAACCCAGCGCTGCTCGAGATTTTCAGTAATCCCACCGTCGGTTATGAACCGAAGCAGAAGGTGCTCAGCGAGTTAATCGAGCGCGCCAAGCTGCGGCCAACGACCGCAAATTTTCTTCGTGTGCTTCTCAAGAACCAAAGGTTGGCGGATCTTCCGCAAGTCACTGCAAAGCTTGGGCAAATTCTGGATGAACGCTCAGGCGTGATAAGCGCAGACGTTACTTCAGCGCAAACGCTTCCGGCGGCGACTACGGCGGCATTGGCCGAAAGACTCGGCGAGATAACAGGCAAAAAAGTTAATTTGAATTTTGACACCGACGAGTCGTTGCTTGGCGGCATCGTTACGCGAATCGGTTCGACGGTCTACGACGGTTCAGTTCGCAATCAACTTGAACGACTTCGCGAGGAACTCGCTGGTTAGTACTAGAGGACAACATGGAACCAATTAGAGCAGATGAAATCAATGAAATCATTCGGCGGCAGATTGAGAATTTTCAATCCGGTGTGACTGTGATGGAAGTTGGCACAGTCATCAAGGTGGGTGACGGCATTGCTGAAATTCATGGTTTGGAAAAAGTCATGGCGGGCGAGCTGCTTGAATTTCCGCACGACGTGCGCGGTCTGGCTCTGAACCTGGAAGAGGACAAAGTAGGCGCGGTGTTGTTTGGAGACTACCAGTCGATTAAGGAAGGTGATCTGGTAAAACGCACGGGCCGCATCATGCAGGTCCCGGTTGGGGACGCGATGATTGGCCGTGTTGTTGATGCTTTGGGCAACGCCATAGACGATCGTGGTCCAATCATTACTGAAACCTACAATCCTATCGAACGCATCGCACCGGGCGTCGTCGATCGACAGCCGGTGAAGGAACCGCTGCAAACCGGACTAAAAGCGATCGACGCGATGGTGCCTATCGGTCGCGGCCAGCGCGAATTGATTATTGGCGATCGACAAACCGGCAAGACGGCCGTCGCGGTTGACACGATCATTAACCAAAAAGGCAAAGATGTAGTTTGTATTTACGTCGCGATCGGGCAAAAGGCTTCGACGGTGGCGCAAGTAGTCAAGACGTTGCAAGACTTCGGCGCCATGGACTACACGATTGTCGTTAAGGCGACCGCGTCGGATCCGGCGGCGATGCAGTTTCTCGCTCCTTATTCCGGCGCGGCGATGGGCGAGTTTTTCCGCGACAGCGGACGCCACGCTCTAACAATTTACGATGATCTTTCAAAGCAAGCAGCGGCGTATCGTGAAATATCGCTGCTACTGCGCCGTCCGCCCGGTCGAGAAGCCTATCCTGGCGACGTATTTTATTTACACTCGCGTTTGCTTGAGCGTGCCGCCAAGTTGTCGGACTTGAAAGGAGGCGGTTCGTTAACCAGCCTTCCGATCATTGAAACTCAGGCCGGCGATATCTCTGCTTACATTCCGACCAATGTGATCTCCATCACTGACGGCCAGATATTTCTCGAAGCAGACCTTTTCAACAGCGGCATTCGACCGGCGATCAACGTCGGCAACAGTGTCTCGCGCGTAGGCGGTTCGGCCCAGATCAAGGCGATGAAGCAAGTCGCCGGCACGCTGCGAATTGACCTGGCACAGTTCCGTGAGTTGCAAGCGTTTGCGCAGTTTGGATCTGATTTGGACAAGGCAACTCAGGCACAGCTTGCTCGCGGCCAGCGTTTAGTTGAGATTCTGAAACAGCCTCAGTACCAACCGATGAACGTCGAGAATCAGATCCTGGTGATTTGGGCGGCGAGTAATGGTTACGCTGACGACGTTGCAGTGGAAGATGTGCGCCGGTTTGAAGCCGAACTCTTAAAGTTTGTGGAGAATTCACATCCGGGATTGTTGGGAAGCATTCGCGAGAAGAAAAGTCTGACTGACGAGATTATTTCTGACTTGAAACAAGCGTTGTCAGATTTCCAGGATCGCTGGGCGGAAGCAACGAACGAGGCTGCAGCGGCGACCGCCTCAGCAAGCAAAGCGTCGTCAATGCAACCGGCGCCGGCTGGTGCTTAATCATCTATATTCATGCCGAACCTGTTAGATATTCGCCGTCGTATTAAGTCGGTCAAGAACACGCAGCAGATCACGAAGGCCATGAAAATGGTCTCGGCGGCCAAGCTGAAGCGCGCGCAGGATCGTGTCGTCACCGCGCGCCCCTTCGCTAACAAGATGACCGAGGTGCTCGCCGGACTTGCCGATCGCACCGATGAGAATTTTCACCACCCTTTGCTCGATGCCCGGGGAGATGAACGCTACCTTCTTATCCTGGTCACGGCTGACAAGGGACTCTGCGGCGCTTTCAACACTAATTTGATCAAAGCAGCGCAGGCATTTGTCGTTTCTAATCCCGGCAAACAAATTGAGATTCTCGCCGTAGGCCGCAAAGGCCGCGACTTCTTTCGCCGTCGCGGCGCGACACTCGCCGGTGAATATATCGGCCTCACGGGCAAGGGACGGGTGGAGTATTCTGAAGCACTCGAGGTAGCGCGCGACTTAATCAAGCGATTTACCGAAGACAAAGAAATCGACAAAGCATTTATTGTCTACAATGAATTCAAGTCAGTAATGCAACAGCGCGTGGTGATCGAGCAGCTTTTACCCGTTGCACGGCAGGCGGCCTCCGCCAGCGACGACCCGGCTCCAGCGGAAGCAGTATCTTTAGTCGACTACATCTACGAACAACCGCCGGCCGAGATTTTTGCCAAGCTACTACCGCAGCTAATCGAAACGCAGATTTTTCGAGCATTGCTGGAATCAATAGCGTCAGAACAGGGCGCGCGCATGACGGCGATGGATTCTGCGTCGAAGAACGCGCGGGAGCTAATCGATTCACTGACATTGAACATGAACCGCATCCGTCAGGCGGCCATCACAAACGAAATCATCGAAGTGGTGTCCGGCGCGGCGGCACTCTAAGAAGTCTGAAACGGTCTATGCAAGAGGGAAGCAGGCGCTGCTTCCCTTTTTGTTTTTCGCGAATGGTTGGAGTCCGGCAACGCGGCATGAGACAAGACAATCTGCGCAATCGAGTCGGGCGTTATGGACCACTGCTGCTTTGGATGGTTCTGATCTGGTTTGCGTCAACCAGACAATTCTCCGCGCTCAATACATCTCAGGTTCTGCGTCCCCTCATTCTCTGGATCTTTCCAAACCTCAGCGAATCGCGCGTAGCTGCGATACATTTCGTGATCCGCAAAGCGGGCCACTTCTCCGAATACGCCGTGATGGGATTGCTGGCCGCGCGCGCCTTCAGCGCCTCAGCAAAGGAGTTTCTGCGACAACACTGGTGGCTGGTGAGTTTCACAACACTTTTTGCTTATGCCTTGCTCGACGAGCTTCATCAGAGTTTTGTGCCTGAGCGAACTGCTTCAATTTACGACAGCGCTATCGATGTAATCGGCGGCATAACAGCCTTGTTTGTTTTCAAGCTCTGGCGCCGGCGTTCTACCGGAGTCAGCGAACGACGAGGGCGCCAATGAAGGAACAGCGTTATTTCACTTTCCTGCGCGGCCTTTTTCATGCAATATTTCTTCTGGCCGGTTTGAATGACCGAACAACGCGCGCGCAAGCCGCGTATTAGTGTCAGTGCTCGCCAAGGAGAAACATTATGGGAATTTTTGACGCCATCCGTTCACAGTTTATCGAAGTCATTGAGTGGCTCGATGATTCCGGGAACACGATCCTTTACCGGTTTCCGGTACAGGGCCAGGAGATTAAGAATGGCGCGCAGTTAACCGTGCGCGAATCGCAGACGGCGGTCTTCGTTTTTCAGGGACAAATTGCCGACGTGTTTGGCCCGGGCCGCTACGAAATTGACGGCGGTAACACCCCGATTCTGACAAAGCTCGGCGCCTGGAAATTTGGATTTACCTCTCCATTCAAAGCCGAAGTTTATTTCGTCAACACCAAGCAGTTTACTGATTTGAAATGGGGAACTTCGAATCCGGTGATGATGCGCGACACAGATTTTGGCATGGTGCGACTACGCGCGTTTGGCATCTATTCGATTAGAGTCACCGACGCTCGCGCCCTGATTAAGGAAGTAGCGGGAACGAACGCACATTTCGTTACCGAGGATATCGAGGGTCAGCTGAAACGTATGCTGGTCAGCGGATTCAGCGACGCGCTGGCGGAATCAAAAATCGCAGCGTTGGATCTCGCGTCGAACTACGACGAACTAAGCAAGTTTATCCGCGGCAAACTCACCGGCGATTTCAACAGCTACGGTCTCGAACTTACCAAGCTTGTAATCGAAAACATTTCGTTGCCGGCTGAAGTTGAAGCTGCGATGGACAAGCGCACTTCGATGGGAGTGATAGGCGACGTTGGTCGCTACGCACAATTTCAGGCCGCTGATGCAATGCGGGATGCCGCGCAAAACACTGGCGGTGGCGCCGGCACGGGTGCGGGGCTCGGTGCCGGGTTCGCGATTGGCAATGCGATGGCGGGCGCGATGACCAATGCGATGAACCAACCGAAGAGCGAAAACCCAAGCGGCCAAAAGTCTGCTTGTCCGAAATGCGGCGCTGCGAATTTAGCCAACGCGAAATTCTGTACTGAGTGTGGCGCGAAAATGGACACGAGCGCGCAAACTGTGCCTTGCATTAAATGCGGCGGGGCGCTGCCGGTTGGTTCGAAGTTTTGTAATGAGTGCGGCACCAAGCAAGGCGAGTAATTGCACTGTTACAAGCTGAATAAGCAAAGGCCCGGCGAAACTCGTCGGGCCTTTTTCATGCAAACGCTTAGTAATATGCAATCGCGGTGTTATTCTGACTAACCAATCGGAAACTCAATTCTGTAGGTTCGCAATCAATTTCCATGCTTAGCCAGTTCAAGCAACCTCGCCGGGTAGTCATCACCGGCATGGGGTGTGTCACGCCTCTGGGCATTGGCCGCGAAGCGTTTTGGAAAGGGCTGATCCGGGGCGAAAGTGGCGTGCGCAAAATTGAATCGTTTGATGTTTCTGCCTCGCCCGTGAAAATTGCTGCGCAGGTTCAGGGCTTTGATTGGGAAGCGCAACTCAATCCCAAAGATCGCAAACACGTACCGCGAACAGTGCCGCTCGCTTTAGCCGCGGCTCGCGAAGCTCTTGCAGATACGAATCTACAAGCGGAAGAGTTTTCACTCGAGGAGCGCCGGTCTTTTGGCGTTGTGTTGGGAACCGGTGGCGGCGGGCTTGCGTTTACCGAACAGCAATACGCTTACTGGTTTAATGGCCCAGCAGCAAAAGCCAGTGTCTACACAATTCCTTCATCAACGCACGGTGGTTTGTCGAGCGAGTTGTCGATGGCGTTTGGCTTGCGCGGACTGTCGCACATCGTCTCAACGGGTTGTACGAGTTCGACTGACGCGCTCGCCTACGCCGCCGAACACATTGCAGTCGGCCGCCAGGATCTAATGTTGGCAGGCGGCGTCGATGCGCCAATCGCGCCGGGCATTCTAGCGGGCTTTAACCTGATGACGGTCTTAACAACTGATTGGAACGACGAACCGGCAAGGGCTTCGCGACCATTCTCTTTGAATCGATCCGGAATCGTTTTGGGTGAGGGCGCGTGGATCTACGTGCTGGAGGAATATGAACGCGCGCAAAATCGCGGCGCCAGGATTTACGCGGAGATCACAGGTTATGGCGCAACGTGCGATGCCTATCATCGCGTCCGGCTTGAAGAGTCGGGTGACGAACCCGCACGCGCAATGAAGCTGGCGCTTGAGGATGCGGGCCGCAACCCGGCAGAGATCGATTACGTTAATCTGCATGGCACATCCACCGTGCTGAACGATCGCATTGAAACGAGCGCACTGAAACTTGCCTTGAATGGTCGCGCGATCACTACGCCGATGTCGGCAACCAAGTCGCAAATCGGCCATCCCCAGGGCGCAAGCGGCGCTGCCGGTGTAGCGGCTGCCTTGTGCGCAATGCACACCGGTATGATTCCGCCCACCATCAATCTTGACGAGCCGGACCCGGCGTGCGATCTCGACTACGTTGCTAACGAGGCCAGAAAAGCCGATGTTCAGGTTGCGCTTTGCAACTGCATCGGATTTGGATCCAAGAACAGCGCGCTGGTGATCGAGAAGTTGTAAAGCAAACTGTTAGTTTGCGTCGGTTCCCAGCCAATTAGTTAGTGGGTAGTTGAATGCCTCCAGCGACCGCAAACTAACAGTTTGCTTTACACGCAGCAGTTTGCGTTACAACTTTCAATCAGCTACGCTTTCAAAGCAATAATCCACAACCTTGATTAACTCCCTATGTCACAAGTCACTGAACAGCAAGTACTCGACGCACTGCGCCAAATCAAAGATCCCGATCTGCACAAAGACATCGTTACGCTGGGTTTTATTAAGGATTTGAAGATTGACGGCGCAACTGTTTCGTTTCGCATTGTTCTGACGACGCCTGCGTGTCCGGTCAAGGCGGAAATGGAAAGCGCTGCGCGCGAGTTGGTGGGCGGTTTGCCGGGAGTCACTTCGGTTAACGTCACCATGGACGCCGAAGTGCCGAAGGGCCGCGGCTTGGGCGACAAAATCGCCGTCGAAGGCGTGCGCAACATTATCGCAGTTTCTTCCGGCAAAGGTGGCGTAGGCAAATCGACCGTCGCTGTGAACCTGGCTGTTTCACTAGCGCTTGATGGCGCGCGAGTCGGCGTGATGGACATGGACGTCTATGGACCAAACGTTCCCATCATGTTGGGGGCCAGCGAAGCGCGACCTGAAGTGGAAGGCAACAAACTACTTCCGATAGAAGCCTACGGCGTAAAGCTGATGTCGATGGCGCTGCTACAACCTGGCGACAAGCCAATGATAGTGCGTGGTCCAATTCTGCACGGTTTGGTAAAGCAGTTTTTGTCGGATGTGAAATGGGGCGAGCTCGATTATTTGATCGTCGACATGCCGCCGGGCACTGGCGATGTGCAGTTGTCGCTCGCGCAACTCGTGCCGGTGCAGGGCGCCGTGTTAGTGACCACCCCTCAGGACGTTGCTGTCGCAGACGTGCGACGCGCGCTGCGCATGTTTGAAACAGTCGCTATTCCGGTCCTGGGTATAATTGAAAACATGAGTTACTTCGTGGCGCCTGACACGGGCACCCGCTACAACATTTTTGGCGAAGGTGGCGGCGCACGCTTGGCAGAGATGTATCACGTACCTCTTTTGGGTACGATCCCGCTCGGCATGGAAGTCAGGGAAGGCGGCGACAGTGGGGTACCAGTGGTGGTCAGCCATCCTGAATCAGCGCAGTCGGTCGCTTTCCGCCGTGTGGCTGAGGAAGTAGCGCGCTATGTCTCGATCGAGGCCATGAAACCCGAACTTGTTGTTTTAGGCAAAGGACAGTAAACTGAATTTGCCAGTTTTGATTGGCTATTTTGATTTTCGAAACAGCGAAAACGTCGAAATTTCGAACTAATACCCCGATTTTACTTTAGGAGAACGAAAAGAATGTCTACACAAACCGCCTCAACTGGGACAACCGGCGTAACGCCGAATGCTCCCACGATGACACTCGACGTCACCGAAGCTGCGCTAGGCGAGATCAAAAAGTTTATGGCCAGCGAAGACGGTCTACCGGAAGCGGCCGGCCTGCGGGTTCGCGTTGTTCCCGGCGGCTGCTCAGGTTTCCAATACAGCTTGAACATCGAAGAAGAGTCGCGACAAGGCGATTTTGTCCTCGATCAGAGCGGCGTGAAACTCTTCGTCGATATGTTCAGCGCCCAGTATCTGAATGGCGTCAGGATTGACTATGTCACTGGCGTGATGGGTTCCGGATTTACATTTACGAATCCGAACGCAACCGGCAGTTGCGGCTGCGGTACGTCGTTTACTGCTTAAGGAGTAGGACAGACTTTCCAGTCTGTCCAATAATAAATGACAGGCGGGAATGCCTGTCCAACACAATATGACGCGGTGCTAGAGAGCGGCTCGCAGGTCTTACAAAAGACGCGGGCCGCTTTCTCGTTCGCCTTGGTGGTTCTGGGTTTGCAAGAAAGTCGCTCAATGAGTCACTACAGTCGTTTCTGAATTCTGTTTCTCTCTCCCCCACAGGGAGAGGGAGGAACCATGAAGTTGATACAAGCGACCACGCAAGAAGACATTCAGCAGGCCCGGCAATTATTCGAGGAATATGCGTCCGGACTGGGAATCAGTCTCTGCTTTCAAAACTTTGACAGAGAGCTGGAGGAACTTCCGGGCGGCTACGCCCCGCCAAGCGGTCGCTTGTTCCTCGCTATAGAGGGCGATGAAGTGATGGGCTGCGTTGCGTTAAGGAGAATTGGCGACGGAGTTGGCGAGATGAAAAGGCTGTATGTGCGTCCCGCGTTTCGCGGCCGCGGGTTAGGTCGGACGCTAACCGAGAGGTTGATTGCTGAAGCTCTCCTGATCGGTTACGCGAGCCTGCGACTCGACACGTTGCCCGGCAAGATGGACCAGGCAATCGCGATGTACCGCTCGCTTGGTTTCCAGGAAATTGCGCCTTACTACCAGAACCCGGTTGCAGGCGCGACCTTTATGGAATTGGTTCTGTCCGACAAGCTCTAAAGACCTCTGATCAAAAGGAGTTGACGCTTCACTTAATCACAGTTCCTTTAGTTTGTCGTTGTCGCACGTCGGGCAGCTACAAGCTGAAGCATGTCGGACATGGGCCACTTGCTCATGTCTCGTGGTTATGCCACATTCATTACGCAATCAAATCAAAACTGGGAGTTGAACTAATGCCGAGGATTGAAGCCGAAACTGCGAGCGGGACACAGGTGATAGAAGCGCCCGAGGGAAAGAAACTGGTGCTCGCCATCGAGGATGCCGGTGTAGACATCCTGCACCGGTGTGGCGGTAACGCGCGCTGCACAACCTGCCGCGTCGAAGTGCTGGACGGGGATCCCGGAGAGATGGGCGAACTGGAGCGCAACCGGCTGGCGATGGAAACTGAGCTTCCCGATCACATTCGTCTATCTTGTCAGATTCGCGTTAAGGACGATCTGAAAGTACGAGTCGTAAATCAGGCGAGCGTTCGTGGAATGGACGCGGGTCCGCGACCACTGGATTGATAGAGTAAGTCAAAGAATATTGCGTCGGTAAGCGTCTGGGTGTAATCTTCGCGCGTAATCAACACCAGGTAGGATAGACATTTTTGTCTGTCCCATGTACTTCATCGGCGAGCGACAGGCAGGAAAGCCTTTCGTACTTTACGGAGGTCATATGTTAATTGAGTCAACTGTTCATCTCCCCATCAGTATGGCTATGTTTCAGGATGTCTTTCATCAACCCGACTCCGCGGCTTTAATGCGCATCATCTTGCGCTGGCTTCACTTTGTTGCCGGCATTACCTGGATTGGTCTGCTCTACTTTTTCAATCTCATTAACGTTCCTTTTCAGAAAGGGCTTGATGCGGACACCAAGAAAAAGGTGAATCCAGATCTGTTGGGTCGGGCGCTCTGGTTCTTCCGTTGGGGCGCGGTGGTGACAGTTCTCGCCGGTTTGATGTATTTCGCCATGTACATCCTGACTCCGGACGTGAGAAATGCGAATACGATTGGCGGCGGCAGCCTGAATGTTTGGTGGATACTACTTGCTTGGCTGAGCTATCCGGTTGTTTTGTTCATCGTTGAATTTTTGATTATCAAGAAAGTGCCGGCGTTAATTAAGGATGGTCGCGTCTTTGCAATCGTGATGTTCATTTTGGTCGCGATAGTAACCTGGGGTCTGGTCAAGTTTTTCACCGCAGAGTTGACTGTTGCCGGCCAAAGCTTTGCCAGTAACAAGACCTACTCAATTGGTATTGGCGGCGCTTACGGTATCGTGATGTTGCTAAATGTTTGGGGCATCATCTGGCCCAATAACAAACGGGTACTCGCTGCCACGGCCGGGACGGGACCCGCCGCGGCGCCGGAGTTACCGCGACAGGCATTCATTGCTTCCCGAACCAATGCCTGGCTTTCGTTGCCAATGCTGTTGTTCATGGGCACGTCCCACGGCGATTGGGTGATCTTCGGTTCGTAGAACAGAAGGCAGTAAGCAGAAGCGAGGAATAGCTTTTGTTTGCTGCCTTTTACTTTGTGCCTACTGCCTACTGCTTTCCCGTTACACTAATTCCTTAGCATCTCCACGCATTCGGCACATCCGAGAGCAATAGTTCAGCTCTGCAACCTTATTTGGTGGCCACTTCCGCATATTGCGTCGAGTCGAAGCAACTGGAGGATAGTCATGAGTTCAATTGGTTCTTATACGGCAAGACAATTTGATTTGAGTGGTCTTAAGGGCATTTCCGACGAAACAATGGAAATGCACTTCAAACTCTACGAAGGCTACGTCAAAGAAACAAATAAACTGACGGAGAAAATTTCGGAGTTCATCAGCGATGGGAATGTGGACCAGGAAGAAATGCCTGCTTACTCTGAATTAACGCGCCGGCTTGGCTTTGAGTATAACGGCATGGTGCTGCACGAATATTACTTCGATAACTTAACAAAGGGTAGCGGCACCGGCGATCCAGCGGCAACTTCACAATTTGCAAAAGCCGCGGCAGCGACGTTCGGCAGTTATGAAATTTGGAAAGCTGACTTTGTCGGCATCGGCAAGATGCGCG
The DNA here is from genome assembly GCA_040003675.1 of bacterium. Lineage (GTDB taxonomy): Bacteria > Acidobacteriota > Blastocatellia > Pyrinomonadales > Pyrinomonadaceae > PSRF01. Next base: position 19,340 of record JBDUCC010000024.1, read on the forward strand.
GCGTCGGTTGGGCCGTCTGTAATCAGAACCCGGCGAATGGCAGGCTCTCCAACCATTGGATAACGCTCCACGAATCCGGCAACATCGCCGGCTTTAATCCCATCCTGGTAATGGACGTTTGGGAACACGCGTACCTGCTCGACTACAAACCGGCTGAGCGTCCAAAATACATCGAGGCGTTTTTCTCAAATATCGACTGGTCCATGACAGAGCAGCGGCTGCAGAAGCGGCAGGACGTGCATAGCGCCGGAGCTTAGCGCGCAAGCCACTGAATCGGGTAACGGATTATTTAGCGGGCGGGCTTTGGCCCGTCCGTTCCGTTTGCGAAGCCTCATTGGCTTACCATCACTCACGGAGTACACTTACGCGAAATAAATTTCGTTTATCTTTGTGGTTCGCTGGAGGAAATCATGAATCTGTATCGGAACGGTTTTTCAGTATCCCTGGCTTTGCTGGCTTTCGCGTTATTCCTGGCATCGTGTGCGACTGACAACCCGGACAAAAGTACTACCGCCACCACCACCGTAACCCCGCCGCCGACGCAAACGCTTGCGTTGGTGCCGCGTCCGCAGAAAATCGTGGATCTGATGAAGGGACGCGGCGAACAGGATCAAGCGCAGCCTTCGGTGAAGATCGTCTCGCCCGCAAAAGGCGCCGTAATTAATGGTTCAACCGTTGACGTCAAACTAGATCTCAGCGGCGACCTTAAAGGTTACACGCCGCACAAAGATCCCAGCACCGGCAAAGGCAATCACATTCACGTTATTCTCGATAATCAACCGTATGAAGCGTATTACGAATTGAATGAGCCATTCGAGCTGCGCAACGTCATCGCAGGCAAACATACGTTGCGCGTGTTTCCGTCCCGACCCTGGCACGAGAGCTACAAGAACGATGGCGCTTTTCAGATGGTGGAGTTCTCGGTGAAAGGCGGCGGCGACGCTGCTAAACCGACGACCACGAACAGTGGCCAGACAATGGCTAACAACAACTCCTCGGCGGTACCAAAACCAACGCGTGAAGGTAAGGACGTGGCCTCGAGCAACGCCGGCAAGCTTGATCCGGCGAAGCCGCTTTTGACTTACAGCCGGCCAAAAGGTGAGTACAAAGCTGAAGATGCCGATCCGATCATGATTGATTTCTGGTTGACCGGCGCCAAATTGAAGGGTGACGGCGGCGAGTATCGCGTTCGTTACATCGTTGACGACGACGATGCAAAATACATCGACAAGTGGGAACCGATTTGGTTAGCGGGATGGATCAACGGGAAGCATTCAGTGCGCCTGGAGCTGATCGACAAGGATGGCAAGCCGGTGGACAACGGTGGGTACAATACGACGACGCGCGAGATCACGGTCGTGAAGTAGTCTCGTAAAGCAAACTGTTAGTTTGCGATGGTTGGGACAACAATCGTTTATTAAAACTTCAGTTGCGCGACAAAGTTAATGATGTTGGCGTTGAGACTGGCGATCGGCCGCAAACTAACAGTTTGCTTTACAAACGGAGTAACTAGTGCGACGACGCAAAATTGATGGTTGCCCCATTGCCGGCGCGCTGCAAATGATCGGCGACAAGTGGACGTTGCTGGTGGCGAGAGATTTGGCCACTGGTCCAAAGCGCACCATGGAACTTCACACGGGGCTTTTCCCCATCAGTAGCCGCACACTCGTCGCGCGTCTTCGGGACATGGAAAAGGACAAGCTGGTTGAGCGCATCGATTTTGGCGGCAATCCACCGCACATCGAATACCGGCTGACCGAACGCGGACAAGTGTTGCTGCCGTTAGTTGATGCTTTAAGAAGGGTGGGCCAGACGCTCGATTGCAACGACTGTGAAGAGCGGAAGCAGCAGTTGGGATTTTATTGTGAGGCCTGCCCGAACAATTTCGAGGCGGCTGAACTAGATCGATTTGAAGTTGAACAACCTCTATCACGCCCAGCGCCGCGCCCGCG
>JBDUCC010000176.1:0-6308 GCA_040003675.1 bacterium
GATGGCCGCATCCGGCGCTTTCTGGAAAAGCCAAAGGCCGAGGAGATAACCTGCAATACGATTAACGCCGGCACCTACATCCTGGAGCCAAAGGTCCTGGATCTTATTCCGACCGGCGAAAACCATTCATTCGAGTATGGGCTGTTTCCCGAATTGCTCAAACGTAAAGAGACTTTCTTCGCCCATATCCCGCAACGGACTTATTGGATCGACATCGGCACGCCTGAGCGTTACCTGCAAGCGCATCATGACCTGCTCGGCAATCGCGTGGCGCGCATTCACATCAAGGAACGTCGCGGCGACTTTGATTCGGCAACCGCCGCCGAAATTGATGAGTTGTCGATGATCGGCAACGAGTGCCAGATCAAGCCCGGCGCACAAATTATTAATTCGGTTCTCGGTCAGGGCTGTTTCGTTGAGGAGCGTGCTCGTGTTGAGAATTCCGTCATCTGGCCCCACACGCGCATCGGCACCGCAGCCGAAGTGACCGGTGCAGTTGTGGGGCGCGGCTGTCACATAGGACGCTCGGCCGTGGTTGGACCAGGCTCAGTCCTTGGCGATAAGACTTCACTCACTGATTACACGATCACCGGAGACATTCACGGGTGACCGCTGCGCTTACGTCCATCAAATTTGGCACAGACGGTTGGCGAGCGGTTATCGCTCGCGACTACACCTTCGAAAATGTCGAACGCGTAGCCCAGGCCTACGCTGACTACCTTTTAAGAGAAGGCGACACTCAACCATTCGTGGTCGTCGGTTACGACCGGCGTTTCCTTTCCGAAATGTTTGCAAAGCGAGCGGCTGAAGTGCTTGCCGGAAACGGACTGCGCATTTCGCTTTTCAACGAAGCCGCTCCCACGCCGCTAATCTCCTGGGCAGTTAAGGAACTCCACGCGCAGGGTGGTGTCGTGATCACTGCTTCACACAATCCCCCGGACTTTAACGGCTTCAAGATCAAAGCGCCGTGGGGCGGCAGCGCCTCACCCGCAACAACCGCGGCAGTAGAGAAACTGGTCGATGCGCAAAAACCAAAACGCAAAGAGATTACAGACAAACAGAGCGCCTTGTTGGCGCCGGCGCTCGATAGTTATCGCGCGCAAATTGCTTCTTACATCGAGCTGGATCGTTTGCGAAAAGCAAAAGCTACGGTTGTTATCGATCCAATGTACGGCTCAGCAGGTAACTGGGTTGAGAGTTTCCTTAATGGCGGCCAACTGACAGTTGAAACCATACGCGGCTACCGCGATCCGCTTTTTGGCGGAGTCAATCCTGAACCTATCGATAAAAACCTGGCGGCACTGAAACAAAGCGTCATCGAAAAGAAAGCTCTGGTCGGTCTGGCGACCGACGGCGACGCTGATCGCGTCGGTGCGGTGAATGAACTCGGCGAGACGATGACTATGCATGACGTCGTGCCGCTGATTCTTTTGCATTTGGTCCGCGAACGGAAGATGAGCGGCGCCGTAGTGCGCACGTTTTCGCAATCGGTGCTGCTCAAACGAATGGCCGCAGCGCTTGGTCTTAAACTGTATGAAGCGCCGATCGGTTTTAAATATGTCGCTGATCTTATGCGCAACGACGACATCCTGATCGGGGCGGAAGAATCCGGCGGCATCGGCGTCAAAGGCCACATTCCCGAACGCGATGGCATCCTGAATTCCCTGCTCTTCCTCGAAGCGATAATTACAGCAGGCATACCGCCCACGGAAATGCTGAGCAATTTGCACCAGGAGTTTGGTGAGTTCCACTTTGGCCGCACTGACCTGCATGTGGAAATGGAGACGGGACAGCAACTACTCGACACTCTTAAGAATTCGCCGCCTTCAACTTTCGCCGGTCTTAAGGTAGCCAGTGTCGAAACCACTGACGGAACCAAGTTACTTTTCGCTGATGACTCGTGGATTCTGTTTCGGCAATCGGGTACCGAGCCCATGCTGCGAATCTACGCGGAAGCGACCGACGTTCCCAGGATGCGGGCGTTGCTTGAATCCGGTGAACAACTCGCGGTAAAAGGATAGCTTGCGGAAACTATTGACTGCCGGTCCAAAACTGATTACTTTTACCCGCCCGGAATCCCCCCGCAACCGTAGTCAATCCCCCATTTGAGACCGCTTCTTTAAACGGAGGTAACTGCGATGGGTTTGATACTCCTGATTATTTTGATTCTCTTACTGCTCGGCGCTGTGCCCGCCTGGCCGCACAGCAGAAGCTGGGGTTATGCACCGAGCGGTGGCATCGGATTGATCCTGGTGATCGTGCTGATCCTGTTGCTGTTGAAGGTTATCTAAAGGGAGTGGCTTAGACTCTAGTCTGAGCTCGCTACGAAGTAACAAGTCTAGAGTAAGAACCACAGACTGAAGTCTCTGCTACAGTCGCGTGCGCATGCCGGAATTACCCGAGGTTGAACATGTAGTGCGCGCGCTACGCCGTGCTGTTCCTGGGCGGCGCATTCTGGCCGTTGAACTCAACCTGCCGCGGCTTCTCGCCGCACCGTCCCCTGCTACATTCAAACGAAAACTTCGCGGTGCGTTGATTACCGGTGTCAGCCGTCGCGGCAAATATATTCTCGTCGAACTAGATAACGACCACATTCTGCTGGTCCATTTGCGCATGACCGGCAAATTTATTTCTGTCGCTCTTGACGATCCTCTGCCCGCCTATCCGCACGTAATATTTCATTTGGACAACGATCGCCGGCTCGTGTTTTCCGATATGCGGCAGTTTGGGCGCATGCGCCTGGTATCCTCGAAGGCGCTGAAGGAGTTGGCCCAGATTAAGGCGCTCGCGCCGGAACCGCTGCTGGAAGAATTTACTCAGGAGTATTTCTTCGCGACGCTAAAGAAATCGCGGCGCAGTTTGAAACAGCTGCTGTTGGACCAGACAAAGATCTTGGGTTTGGGAAATATCTACGCGAGCGAAGCGCTTTTCCTGGCACGCATTAGTCCCTTCAAAAGCGCAGACACATTATCGCGCAAACGGGCCTTGCTGCTTTTTGCTGCGATACGTGACGTGCTGCATGAAGCCATTGAGGCCGGCTCAACTCTGAAGATCGATTTGGAGGATCGGAATGGGAGCTATTTTGGAAGCGATGAACGTTTCTGGCGGGTATACGAGCGCAATGGCGAGCCGTGTGTTAACTGCGGAACCAAAATCCGCCGCGCAGTCCAAGGCGGGCGCTCAACTTACTTCTGCCCGAAGTGCCAGCGAAGATAAGCTTATCCGCAGATTACGCAGATTACACAGATTTAAGATTTACTCAATAAATAGGAGCGTTGGCTTCTAAACAGGCTAGTGTGATTTGTGCTCTATCGGCGTAAGCTGCGTAATCTGCGTAATCTGCGGATAGTTATAAGTTAGCCAGAATAAAATCAGTCATCATTTGCCGCATGTGTTTCAGCAGCAGCGGATCGGTAACGCCGTGACGTGACTTCGGATAGATCATCAACTGAAACTGCTTGCCTGCTTTTTGTAGTTCATAGGCGAACTGCACTGTGTTTTGTATGTGCACGTTGTCGTCAATCGCACCGTGAATTAAAAGCAATTTGCCGTGCATGTCTTTTGCCGCGGCGACTGGCGAACTCTTCTTGTAGCCTTCGGGATTATTTCGCGGTGTGCGCATGTAACGCTCAGTGTAGATCGAGTCGTAATCGCGCCAATCTGCGACCGTACCGCCCGCAATGCCCATCTTGAAATTTTTGCTGTGCGTCAGCGCGTAGCTGGTCATATAGCCGCCATAACTCCAACCCCAGATACCGATTCGCGAGCCGTCAACATACGGCTGGCTCTTGAGCCAAGTCAGGCCATCTTCGAGATCGCGTAGTTCCAGTTCCCCAAAATTCTGGTAGACGGGCCATTCCGACTCCGCGCCTTTGCCGCTGGCCGTTCGGTTGTCGCAAATCCAAATGATGTAGCCCTGCTGCGCCATCATTTGGTGCCACATGTACGTCGTGCTGCCCCAGATGTTGCGAACTTGCGGCGCGTGCGGACCACTATAAGTAAACTCAAGGACGGGATATTTTTTGCTCGGGTCAAAGTCCGGAGGTTTAACCATCATCGCTTCCATCGGAAAACCGTCGCGCGTTTTCACTTGCAACAGTTCCACTGTACCGAGTTTGTACTGCTTCAGCCCGTCGACTTTGTTTTCTTCAATCACCCGCACTAACTTTCCCTCATCGTCATAGAGTCGTGTTTGGATCGGTGTGTTGGCATCGCTCCAGTTGTCAATAAACAGTTTCGAACCAGGACTGAATGTTACTCGGTGTGAACCCGCAGCGGTGGTCAAGCGCAGCAAATTGCTGCCATCCAGGTTGATTCGATAGGTTTGCGAAGCAATGTGACTGTTTTCAGTGCCACTAAAATAGATAAGGCTCCTCGTCTCATCAACGCTGTCGATTGATCGCGCTTCCCATTTTCCATCGGTCACTTGTTTTATCAGCTTGCCGTCGCTGTCGTAGTGATAGAGATGACGCCAGCCGTTCCGCGCACTCTGCCACAGAAACGAGCCATTCTTCAGCCACGTGGGATTAGCGATCGCTTCTACCCACGTTTTTGAGTTCTCACGAAAGACAGTATTTTTCTTCCCTGTTTTCGCATCGGCAAAGTTCAAGTCCAGAAATGTTTGCTCGCGATTCTGCGCCTGATAGACCACTTTCGTGCTGTCAGGGCTCCAACTCACGCGCACGACCAGCAAATCCGCAGGTGTGTATTTCGAGTTATCAACCCAGCGGGTTGCGCCGCCGTCAGCGTTGACGACGCCAAGCTGGACCAACGGATTTGGATCGCCCGCCTGAGGGTAGGGTGTCGTTTCCAGAGTCTGGTGATAAGGAATGTGATCAACGACAGTGAATTCATGGACTGGATTCTCATCGAGCCTGAGGTAGGCGAGCATCTTTGAATCAGGGCTCCACCAGTACGCCTCGAAATTGCCGCGGCCGTATAGTTCTTCCTGATAAACCCAATCCAGGCGGCCATTCAAAATCTTTGGACCACCGTCCGTAGTCAGACGCCGCTCGGTTCCGCCGGCGATATCGAAAACAAACATGTTGCCCTTGCGCACAAAGCCGACCATGCGATCGTCTGGGCTAAACGTCTCACCAACTTCTTCATCGCCCGGATTGTTTGTAACTCTTGTTACCTTGTCGCTGCCGAACTCGTAATAATAAAGATCGTTCTTGAAATTTATCAGCGCCGAGGTCTCGGCATGATTCATTTGATAGGAACCGCGGTTAGCTAGCTGTTTCGCGTCCGGTGCGCTGATTCCGGGAATTGCGGCGAATGCCGATTCCATTTTTGTAGCGTCGAGGAATGGAACCGCCTGGCCAGTCACCGCATCTACTTTTTGCAGGCGCGGCACGTCTTTCTTTGAGGCATCGTTCGCGAGCAGGTAATGCGTGCCGTCTTTCAACCAGCGAATGCTTGGCACCGTGCCGCTGAAGTTGACGCGCTTTGCCGGATCGAAAATGTCATCGATCGTTAGAAGCTTCTGTTGACTCTGGGCTAACGAAGTTGGAAAAAGAACTAGTGCGAAAAATAAGAAAACGAGTGAACGATTACGCAAGAACGATCTCCTATGGCTATGTTTGTTTCAATTGGTCTTTCGGCATTAGCTTTCTAATAACCGGCGTAGCTGCAAAAAGAACCAGGGCGGCCAGCATTAACGACGCGGCAGTAATGATAAACAACATTGGCATTTGTTCGAGTTTTTCCGGATCGACCCGACCGCCGACTAACCCACCAATAAGATTGCCCACGGCCGAGGCGAGGAACCAGATCCCCATCATCTGCCCAACAAAGCGGCGCGGCGAAAGCTTTGTCATAGATGACAATCCAACCGGACTCAGGCACAGCTCGCCAATAGTCTGGAAAAAATAGCTGGCTACCAGCCACCAGGGCGAGACTTTGATCGCCCCGCCACTTGACACCACGGAGTTGGCGGCAAAAATCATGATTACAAATCCAAGGCCCGCGAAAAATAGCCCTAACGCAAACTTGGCAGGACTCGACAATTCTCTACCCTGCCTGGCCATTCGCACCCACAACCAGGCAAAGAAGGGCGCCATCAGAAAGATGAAAAAGGAATTGACTGATTGGAACCACGTGGCGGGAATTTCAAAGCCGCCCATCATCCTGTCGGTGAAATCGCGTGCGAAAAGGTTGAGTGAAGTCGGAGCTTGCTCGAAAGCCGACCAGAAGATTGCAGCGAAGATGAAGAGGATGAAGATGACACCAACGCGTTTCTTCTCTTCAGTGGTTAGCCCGCCGCCAATGAACATGTAACCAAAATAAACTACGGCTACGCCGACGAG